>JBAPYY010000177.1:0-9474 GCA_049284975.1 Occallatibacter sp. | reverse complement strand
GTGTACTTCGGCAGCCGCGTGGACACCGGAACTCATGTTTTGAATACATGGGCGGAACAGGCGACGGAATACGGCTACTATTTCGCCCTTGGTGGAATCAATGTGGACTTTGACAAAGGCTGGCGGTGCGACTCGGTGGGAATCAGTTGCATTTACTGGAGGGTAGCCGGGGCGGACTCCTTCGGGATTGCCAATGGAACGGTAGACAACGCGAGCAGCGCGGGAGGTGGGTCCGTGATGCTTGACAACTCAACCTGTTCGAATCAGACCGGCATTCATTTCACTTCCCGAAATATGAAGTTTGAAGTCAACACGTCTCTTCAGCCGGGGTTAGGCGTGTTCACGATGTACGATTGCCCGTCCAATAGCGGGATTGAAGCATTTTGGCTGGACTTTGAGAATACGTGGGTATCGCCTGCGTCAGATGCGGAAGGGTTCAATTTTCCGTCATTCGTGATGTCACCGGCGAACGATGCCGCCCTGGCTTTGACGATTGTGAACGGAACGTTTCCAAACGGTAGCGGTTCAAATGCAACAACGCGATGGGTGGGACTGCCAGCTTTGAGCAGACAAGATACATTCAGCAGCACCAGCGCCGTGATTCCGCTTCTGAGTTATGCTCCGCCGATGAACAGCATTGGACTGTCTCAGAGCTACGATTCGCCGATTTCGCTGCTAGGCGACGTGAATCTCAGCCAGTTGTGGCAGTACGGCATCAAGGCTTCCGCGCTTTTGTACTCTGACACAGCTTTTGCGGCTCTGCCCAATGGAACGACGCTGTATGCGGGGCAGATTCTTGCGCCGCCGGCATACTGGAACGGAGCCAACGGAGCGCGATATGCGCTGGATGTGGTTTATCAGACAGGTACAACAGGCGAGCCGAATGGAGGCGCCACTACCTGCACGGGCACGGCTGGCACGGCGATCCTGACTTGCAGTAACGCGACAGACCTCTCGGCCGGACAGCGAGTCAGTATCGGGTCGAATACCAACCTCAAGATCGTCTATGTGGACGCGACCCAAGCCAGTGCGGTGCTGGTGTACTTAGCGAGCAACCTTGGCTCGACCTATTCGACAGCGACCGCGCTCTCGTTCTCAGCACCCGTGCTCGGTCCTGAGATTCAGACGGCGACGAAATCCGCCGCTCCGCCTACGACGCTGGCGTGGTCTCAGGGAGACTTCGAGCAGAACTCCGGCGCAGCGGCGAACGGCATTTGCGGGTGGGTGAACGTAGCAGCGGGAACGCCGGGGACATGGACCGCAATTCCTTGCGCGAACAGTAGTGGAGTGCTGGCCCCAGCACAGATCGGAACAGGAACTCCAGCAGCAGGCAAATATGTGGATGGAGGTACCGGGTCGTGGACGACGCTGCCTTCTGTCCCAGGGCTTCAAGGAAGCGATGCAAAGGTGCTCACGGCAGGAACAGTTGCCGCCGGTGCGGGAAACTCGCTTTGCACGGACTCAAATGGCGGGGCTACGACCTCAGGTTGTCCCAATGGTGGCGCGGCGACCAATGCTCCGCTTTGGCTGCAATACCTGGGCACGGGCGCGGACGGCTCATATGAGGCGACAGCCGCGAGCTGCACTGCGACTGCACCGTGTTTGGTCACGGGAGAGAGATACTACACAAGCTTCACGGTTGACTCCGGGGCTTACATTTACGGGAATGTGGCCAGCACGGGCAACGGTCTGGTGATTCATTCAGAGGGGGCTTGCAATCTAAACGGAACGATTCTTGTAAATGGAGCCAAGAGCACATGGGGCAACGCCAAGGGTATAGGAGGAGGATCGGCTGGCGGGGCCGGCGGAGGCACATCTGCCGGATCGGCAGGGACCGCTTCCTATCCCAACATTGAAGTCTCATATGTGTACGCAAATTATCTCGCGGGGGGAACAGCAGGGGCAGCGTCTGGCGGAGCGGGCGCTGCCGGCTCTGCGTGGTCAGTATCTCAGCAGCGTTCGATTTTGAACTCAGGAGCCGGTGGGTTGGATGGTCTTGTTCTCACGGGCGCGACCGGATCGCAAGGCGGAACTGGCGGCGGCGTTGGCGGTCAACCTGCTGGCGGCCTGGTTATGGTGTGTTCCTCGATTAACGGAAACGGTGGCGAGATTGATGCAAGTGGAGCTTACGGCATTCCTTCACCAACGAATTCGATGGGTTCCGGCAGCGGCGGCGGTGGTGGGGTCGTGATCCTGTCCAGCCAGTCCGCAGTTACGAACTGGCCTGCAGTATACGTTGCAGGTGGTCCTGGTGGCCTTGCAACCGTGCCTGAAGCGCTGGGAACGAGCGGCGCGTGCACAACGCAGCCGAAGGCAACCCTGGGAGTAACCAGTGGAGCGTTCAGCGGCTCGTGCACGGTGCAGCAGCCCGGCGCGGGATGTGGAACGGGGACGGGTGTCGTCTGGAACATTCTTGGTGGTGGCGGGACTGCTGGTACGGCAGTTATCAATCCGGCATGGAGCGGCGGCTCACTGGCGAGCTGTACTGTGACGCCGGGAACAAGCTCGGGCTACACGGCTGCGACTTATACCTCGGCGGGAGCCGGCGGCGACGGCGGAGCTGGATGGTACGCGGAGTTTGCGGGGTGGTAGGTGACGGCTAGCTTAGCGGCGAGAAGTGAGGAGAGCCTACTCTCTCAGGAGCCAAGAGAGTCAAGACATTGAGGGGTGTGAACGCTGGATTTGGCGAACGGTCGTACCCTGCAGGAACAACGGTTAATGACAGAAGTGGCAAGTTGGCTCCGCTTCGCGGAGGTGGCAGGTTGGCGAGTTAGCGGGTTGTTGCGGCAAGGCTGATTTTCGCCTAACAGCAAGTTGTAGCATCGCTTGCCACACGATGCGGCCGTTCAGGATTGAGTCGGTGCATTCCTGCCGGGCTGGATAAGTCAGTTTACTTACCGGGTTGAGATGGGGGTTCCGTGGAGGAAACGGAAAAAGGACAGGCGGCGGTTGTCGAGGAGTTACGCTTGTGTCCGGAGAAGCTGAGTCGAGAAGGGCTGGAGCAGTTCGGGAAGATTCTGGACGAGCGTCCGGGGAGCCTGCGGGGACGGACAGTGATGATGGAACTGTCCGAAAAGCTTTTGCAAGTGAGGACGCGGGAGGGCAGGACGGCGCCGCTGAAGCCGAATGCTGCGCAAATGAAGTTTGAGAGACGGCGCGGCGAACGGAATATTGTGCTGAAGGCGCGGCAGATGGGGTTGACGACCTGGGCGGCGGCGCGATTCTTTCTGAGGACGATTACACGGCCGGGGACTCTGACGCTGGAGGTTGCACATTCGCAGGAGGCGGCCGAGGAGATATTCCGGATAGTCCACCGGTTTGTGGATTACCTGCCGGAGAGGTTGCGTGAGGGGCCATTGCGGACCTCGCGGGCCAATGTGCGGCAGATTGTGTTTCCTGAGATGGATTCGCAATACAGGGTGGTGTCGGCGGGGGACAGGAATGCGGGGCGCGGATTGACGGTGCAGAATCTGCACTGCTCGGAACTGGCGCGCTGGCCGGGTGATCCTGCGGAGACGCTGGCGGGGCTGCGGGCTGCGATGGCGCCGGGTGCGGAGCTGATTCTGGAGTCGACGCCGGACGGTGTGGGCGGCTGCTTTCATCAGGAGTGGCAAAAGGCTTTGGAGACGGGGATGGTGCGTCACTTTTTCCAGTGGTGGCTGGAGCGGCACTACAAGACGCAGGCTGTGGATGAGGCGAGCCTGACGTTTGAAGAGCGGGATCTGATGACGCATCGGAATCTAAGCCTGGAACAGATCGGCTATCGGCGGCAGATACGGGCGGATTTTCGCGGCCTGGCGCGGCAGGAGTATGCGGAAGACTGTGAGGCCTGCTTTTTGGCCAGCGGGGATTCAGTCTTTGAGCTGGACGCGATTGAAAAGCGATTGGCAACGATGATGGAGCCAATCGAGCGGCGGCTGAATGGAGACCTGGAAGTATGGTTGCCGCCCATCAAGGGAAAGGCGTATCTGGTGGCGGTGGACCCGGCGGGCGGCGGGAGCGAGGGCGACTACTCGGCTGCACAGATTTTGGAACTGGAAACGGGGTTGCAATGCGCGGAGTTTGCCGGGCATATGGGCGGATTGGAGCTGGCGCGCTTCGTGACGGGGCTGGCGACGGAGTACAACAAGGCGTGGCTGGTGGTGGAGAGGAACAACCATGGCAGCGGAGTGTTGGCGCTGATTGAGACAGTGTGCGGGTACGGGAGGGTTTACCGGCAGGGAGGACAGGTGGGTTGGCTGACTACGTCGATGAGCCGGCCGGCGGCGTTGGGACGGTTGGATGCGGGGTTGGTGGAACGGCCGGAATGCTTTCAGAGCCGGAAATTGCTGGGGGAGTGCCGGAGTTTCGTGCGTTTGCCGGACGGCAGGTCAGGAGCGCGGCCGGGGACACATGACGACCGGGTGATGGCAATGGCGATCGGGCTGGCGGCTCGGGCGGAGTTGGTGGGGAAGATCTAGGGGTCAGGGATCAACTGAAGTGTGTTGCGGCTTCCGCCTTTTTCAAGGGAATCTTCGAATTCGGCGGCCAAATTGTGGACGCCAAAGCAGCGTGCCAAAAAGAAACAGGATTCTCATCGTTGTGCAAGTTGAGGATTCTAGAAGAAAGAGCAGCAAGGGGTTTCCCATCAAATTTCGCGAGTTGGCCCCCGCTTCGCGGGGTTGGCGGGTTGGCAAGTTGGCGGGCGGCATTGATTGAATCTAGTTTCATCCTTCCATGGGTCGACTATGCCGATGGATGACTGACCCCTGATCCCTGTCCCCTGCACTTGGGTCTGAGAGCTTAGAATTCGATTCAGGATTCAGACGAGGCGGGGGAACGGGCTTGGCGGTTCTGGCGGTGCAGCATATCCGGCGGATGCGGGGCGGCGCGCAAGGCCAGTTGATGCTGGGCGCGGACGGCCATGTGTACGTGGTGAAGTTCCAGAACAACCCGCAGCACATGCGGGTGCTGGCCAATGAGTTTCTGGCCTCGCGACTGGCGGCGGCGGTGGGATTGGCGGCGCCGGAAGCGGTGTTGGTGGAGGTCTCGAACTGGCTGGTGGAGAATACGCCGGAGCTGGAGATGGACCTGGGCAGAACGCGAGAGCGCTGCAAGGCGGGTTTGCAGTTTGGATCAAGATTTGTGGGCGGACTGATGCCGGGGCAGGTGGTAGATTACCTGCCAGAAGAGCAGATGGCTGAGGTGAGAAACCTGGACGAGTTTGCCGGCATCCTGGCGCTGGACAAATGGACGGGAAATGCCAACGGGCGGCAGGCGGTGTTTGCGCGCAAGCAGCGGGAACGGCGCTACCGGGCGGTTTTCATCGACTACGGATATTGCTTTCACGCGGGTGAGTGGAAGTTTGAGGATCTTCCGCTGCGCGGGGTGTACTACCGCAACGATGTGTACAGGGAGATAACAGGATGGGAATCCTTTGAGCCGTGGTTGACGCGGTTGGAGACAATGGCGGCGGAGACAGTGTGGGCGGCGGCGAGCGAGATTCCGCCGGAATGGTACGGCGGCGATCTGAGTGATATGGAAGCGCTGGTAGAGAAATTGCTGGCGCGGCGAAGCAGGATTCGGGAGGGGATTGAAGGATTCGGGCGGTCAGATAGGGGGCCATTTCCAAAATGGGTGGGGATGGGAAAAAATGTGGAGGAAGCGGGTTGGAAAGAGGGACGCTGGGGGACTAGCATTGCGGGAAGAGTGATGTAGGGAATCGGTGAAAAGCAGGCATGAGTAGCGGAAACGAAAGACGGGCGTGCGAATTTCGACTGCTCCGGTACGTGCCGGATGCGGTGAGGAACGAGTACGTGCATATCGGGGTGATTCTGCGCGAGCAAGGCAGCGAAGGGCCGGCTCGGGTGCAGTTCACTCGCGATTGGCGCCGCGTGCGCTGCCTGGACCCGGAGGCCGATACCGCATTGCTGGAGGGGATGGAGAGCGAGCTGCGCATGCGCTTTGAGGCGGAGCCGGATGGGAATCTGATGCGGCTGCTCTCTGAAGCCCTCTCGCTGAGCGTGCAGATGACCGAGCCGAAGGCGTATCTGGCGGAGAGCCTTCCGGCGGGGATGGAAGAGCTGATGCGGCTTTATGTGGAGCCACCGGCCAGGGAGCGCGTGCAGCGGTTGAGCGGACGCGCCGGCATTCAGGCGAAGATGCGGACAGAGTTTGAGCAGGCCGGGGTGTGGGAACTGATGAGAAAAAGAATTGCGGCCTCGGAGTATACGCGGCCGGGAGACCCGCTGCGGATTGACGTGGGATACAGACCGAACGGGGTGAGACACCCCACGGACAAAGACCTGTCCGAGGGGACCCCGTTGATTCGCATGTTTCATGCGGTGAGCCTGGAGCCGGGCGTGGAGATGGCCAAGGTACTGGCGTTTTCTTCGGCGGGATTGCGGGCCGGGGTGGAGCGAATGGAAAAGGCGAGCCTGGAACTGACCGCGGTGATTGAGCCTGCGGCAAAGCTGGGAGCAACCGACGAAGAGCCGGAACGGCTGGAGATGTACCGGTTTGGCGTGGAGACGATGGAAGAGCACCAGATAAGGGTGCTAACGACGTCGGACCTGGGCCGGGTAGCGGAGACGGCGCGGCGGGAGTTGCGAGTGTGAAAAGAAAGGGACTAGGGATTAGGGAATAGGGAATAGCTATTAACTTTTGGTTTGCAGTTAGGAATAAGTTATCTGCGAGTTTGCATATAATTTCTTTTGTTTGTTGTAGGATCGATTTTGTGGTTGAACAGTTCGGAGCTAGTAGCTAGTAGCTAGAAGCTAGTAGCTGGAAGCTGAGAAAAGTGAGGCATGGCCTTTTACGAGGCTGTGCCTTTTTTGTTTTTGTGCGGCCAATAAAAGGAAGGTGCGCGTGAAAGTAGGAGAGCAGTTGCAAGCGATCTGGCGGCAGGCGACCGGGAGCGGCCGGAGGGCGGAAATAGCGGCGGGAGCGGCGGATGCTGAGGCGGAGCGGCAGACTCTGGCGCTCCCCGCGATCCTGAGCCCGGTCCAATTTCCGGGCCATCTCCTGCCCAAGCCGACGCCGATGAATCTGCGAAGGTTTGCGGAGACACCAGTGGTGCGGCGGGCGATCAACGTAATCAAGGACCGGATTGCGGCCATGGACTGGCAGGTTCGTGTGCGGCGCGGAGTGAAGCCAGGGGACTTGGCGTTCACGGAACGAAAGCTGCGCGCGTTGCGCAGGACGCTGGAAGAGCCGAATGCCTCAGACAGTTTCCGGACGCTGATTGAACAGGTGATTGAGGATGCGCTGACGGGCGGATACGGCGCGATAGAGATGGAGCCGACCGGCGACGGAGAACGGCCGGCGATGCTGTGGGCTGTGGATGGCGCGTCGATTCGAGTGAATCCACGGTGGGATGGGCAAACGGAGTCGCCCAGGTACGCTCAGGCGCTGCCGGGCCAACTGGAGTCGAGCGCGATCGAGTTGCGCGATGACCAACTGATGTACGTGCGCATGAATCCGCGCAGCTTTACGCCTTTTGGGTTGGGGCCGTTGGAAGTGGCGTTTGAGACGGTAAATCAATTCCTGAGCGCGCACCGGTTTGCGGGGAAACTGGCGGCCAACACCGTGGCGCAATATGCGTTGTGGTTGAACGAGGCGACGCCGACGCAGCATGACCGGCTGATTCGCTGGTGGCAGGACGAGATAGAGGGAACGGGGCGGGTGCCGCTGATTTCGACCGAGCAGAAGCCAGAGGTGCTGCGGTTTGCGCAGGGCACCGATGCGGATATGCGTCTGGCCTGGCAGGAGTTCCTGATCCGCATGGTGGCGAATGCATTCGGGCTTCCGCCGCTGATGCTGGGGTTGGAAGCGGATGTAAATCAGTCGACCGCCGCAGAGATGACCGACGAGGCTTTCCGAGGAGCGATCTCGCCGCTGGCGATGCTGCTGGCCGGGCACATTACCAGGGACCTATTCGGCAAGTGCATTGGCTGGCGGGAGTTTGAGTTTGTCTTCAACGAACTGAACGCAAGGGACGAGGAGACAGAACTTGCGGTGCAGGTGCAACTGCTGCAAGCCGGGGTGTACACGGTGAACGAAGTAAGGGCGATGCGAGGGCTGGGACCGCTGGGGCAGGATGGGGCGGTGCAGTTGGAAGGCATAGGGACTAGGGACTAGGGACTAGGGACGTAGGGACATAAGGAACGAGGGAACTTGGGGCTAGTCCCTAATCCTTACGTCCCTAGTCCCTTCTTTTTGTAGACCGGAGAGCGCATGAGACTGGAAGCGATGGCGGTAAGAATTCCCCATGTCGAAGGGCACCCTAACCGGGTGCCCTTTGAAGGGGTGTTGACGATGGTGAATGCAGCCAGCGACAAGGCGCCGGCGGGAGCGCGCGGACACCGGGTGATGCTGACCCGCGAAGCGGCAGAGAAAGCGCTGCCTTCGCTGCTGGGCATGGCGGTGGATTATCGGCCAGGTTGGGACGGGCACGACGCGCGGCGCAAGATCGGGCTGCTGACGGAAGCGAACCTGGTGGGGCAGCGGCTGGTGGTTAGCGGCTACCTCTACGCGCGGGATTTTCCCGAGGTGGCGAAGGCCATCGAAGCACAATCGCCCGAGTCGATGGGCATGAGCTACGAGTTGGCCGATGCGCGGGTGGAAGATATGCGGGCCGAAGTTTGGAAGCTGACCCGCGTCACGTTTACCGGAGCGGCGATATTGCTCAGGGATAAGGCGGCTTATCGGGCGACTAGCTTTCGTATGGCGAGTTAGCGGGAGAGCGGAGTTAGCGCGGTAAGCGGAGTTAGCGGTGTTAACAAAAGGGTCTCCGTGAACCGGAGCCTCTTTTGTTCGACCGCGCTTCATAAATGGCTGCCATATTCAGGTGCAATCCCTCAGGGGTTAAAACCCCTCTGCTTTTCAGGCTCTTTTCGGCACGACTAAAGTCGTGCCCTGACACAAAGCGGGTTTATGAAACATGCTTTAGCGAGTTAGAAAGCTTGCGAAATTGCGAAGTTAGTGCGCGATGTTCAGATCACAAAAGAAAGGAATGGCATGGAAAACGAAGAGAACGGAATTGCGGATCGATTGGAAGCCGCGACAACCCTTCTGGAGCGGACGCTGAGCTGGCTTGAAGAGCGGCAAGGCGCCTTGACCGGCGAGGTTGAGAGGATTTCGGCGACCGTCGAGCAGAGCAGGCGCGAAGGGGAATTGGCGGAGAAACTGGCCGCGGCCGAACAGGAACTGGCGGATTTGAAGGCTGGGGCCGCGCAGAATGCGTTAAACCCGCTACGCAGGACGCTGCCCTCGACAACCAGCGAGATGCTGGCCAAGCACGGCATTGGCGAGGGCCCGGTGGACGTGCGGACTCTGGATGCAGCCTTGTCCGGATTGAGCCTGGAACAGCGTATCGCGGTGAAGACGCAACTGCTGCGGGCGGGCGCGATTGCTTAAATGCGGGGATCAGGTTTCAGGCCGTTATGCCTCGTTCTGCAGACAGCCGCTGAACCCTGAACTCTGAAACCTCGGGAA
>JBAPYY010000176.1:0-2028 GCA_049284975.1 Occallatibacter sp. | reverse complement strand
CTACCTGACGTTTTTCAAGTCGTATACGGAAAAAGTCTGGGGCGTGCCTTGCCACGAGATCAGCGCCGAATGGGGAGCGCAGCGCATCAAAGGGCTTTCGCTCAAGGCAGTGGTAGTGCACTTCCTCAAGAAGACATTTAGCTTGAAAAAAACTTGCAACATTGCCCAGAAGAAAACCGAAACCTCGCTGATTGAAAAATTTCTTTATCCCAAATTCGGCCCCGGACAGCTTTGGGAACACGCGGCTGATCTTGTTCGTGGAGCAGGAGGCGAGATTCACTTCGGCATCCAGGTAGACAAAATTCGAGTGGATGGCAACCGCGTCGTTTCAGTCGAGGGTATGAACCAGGCCGGTGAGCGGATCGCCTTTGCGGGCAGCTATTTTTTCTCGACCATGCCCGTTCGCGATCTGATTCGCGCTATTTCCGCGACCGCCCCTGAGAGGGTTCCCGCCGAGGTGATGGAAGTCAGCGAAGGCCTGATGTATCGTGACTTCATCACTGTCGGGCTGCTTGCATCAAAGTTGGCTGTCACGGAGAAGGATGGCTCGTCGCTCAAGGACAACTGGATATATATTCAGGAGCCCGATGTGATTGTCGGCAGGCTGCAGATCTTCAATAACTGGAGCCCTTGGCTGGTTAACAGCGAAGATAAAGTTTGGATTGGTCTCGAATACTTCTGCAACGATACTGATCCACTATGGAAGCTTTCCGACGAGGAGATGAGCAAATTTGCAATTGAGGAAATCGCTAAGATAGGCATCCTCAAATCAGAAGATGTTGAAGATTTTCATGTCGTCCGCGTTCCCAAAACTTATCCTGCCTACTTCGGCAGTTATGACCGTTTTGATGTTATCCGTACTTATCTTGACCACTTCGAGAACCTTTTCCTCGTGGGCCGCAACGGCATGCATAAATACAACAATCAGGATCACTCCATGCTGACCGCTATGACCGCGGTCGAGAATATCGTCAACGGAGTGACCATCAAGGACAATATCTGGGCTATCAACACCGAAATGGAATATCACGAAGAGAAGTAGACATTCAAAGAGCCTATGATTCTCGATAAATTATTTCTCTAATCGCAGGTTTGTGAGTCTTAAAGCGTCCCATCCTTGCGCCAGAAACAGCGCGCAAGGGTGGGACACGGGACTTACTATCATCGAGGATCGCCAGCCTCTCAATGCGCGGCTGACTGCTCCGGAGGCTTTTCAAACAGCGTCAGGTTTTCGCCCTTCCACACCATGGCTGAGTGAATGCGGTCGTAGCCGCTGGGATGGTCGAAGAAGATCCACTCTTCCAGCGGACCTGGACTCATCTTGCGATACTCTGACAGGTGAATCGCAGCCTGGGCAAATCCGTCAGGCTGGCGTGCGGCATTCAGGCCGAACATGTCGGCTTCTTTCTCATGCATCCGAATCTCAGTGTTCAATACCGGGGTGAGCACAAAGAAGAAGACTCCTGCCAGCAGAAACACCAGCGGCAACACTGCCGGGTCGCAGATTTCGCGAATCTGCCAGCGGGTGCCCCAGCGCGCCAGCGTCCAGCCAAGTGCCCAACGCAGGAAGGCGAAGAAGACCACGATCACGACCGCCAGGAAGAAAATGGATTTGGAAATGTGGTGCATTACATAGTGGCCCATTTCGTGACCGGTCACTGCCTGAATCTCCTCGAGCGAGCCGCGACGCAAGAGATTGTCGTTGAGGGTGATGCGCGTGGTATTGGCAAAACCGCTCACGTTGGCGCTCATTCGGGTTGTTTGGCGGCTGGCGTCTATCTGGTAAACATCGTTGGTGGGAATTCCGTTCGCGTGCGCCATGCGCAGAATCGGCGCAGTCACCTTCGGGTCGTTCAGCCGGGTAACCTTGTTGAAGATGGGCTGGATATAGACTGGGCTGATGGCGATGGCGACAATTGCCATTGCGATCATGGCGATCGAGCCCCAAATCCACCAGCTCTGCCGCAGCTTGCGAACAATGGCGAACAATACCACCATCGCAATCGCGCCCAGGATCAGACCGACCAG
>JBAPYY010000175.1:0-10636 GCA_049284975.1 Occallatibacter sp. | reverse complement strand
GTATATACTCGTTTTCGGCCTCGGTGGTCACCATCATGACTTCATGCCGCCGTAACCCTCCGCGCGCAACTCGGTGAGCATCTCCAGCCCGCTCATCACCGGCATATTCCAGTCCACCAGCGCGAGGTCAAAGGATGGGCTCTGCTTCAACTGCTCCATGCCGGCCTGTCCGTCGGCTGCCTCCTCGCACTCGATTCCCTTCTCTTCGAGCATGCCGCGCAGATAGCCCCTCACAAAACGCGAATCATCCACAACCAAAGCTCGCATGGTCACCTCCTTTCAGATACGGCGCTACAACGGTTCCACAATTGCTGTACCCCGAAACAACTTCCCTCAAGTGGCATTTTCATCAAGAAAATGCCGCCCTTAGCGATACCGGAAAGGGCACGTGAATTGTGGAACCGCTCTAAGCGGCCCGAGCAGCGCTGAGGCGCATAGGGTCCAGTTGTTCAGGGTCCAGCATTACCAGCAGACTACCCTTGAGCTTGTAAGCGCCGGCAAACAACGCTCTGTGACGCTCATCCAGAATCGAGGGATTGGCCTCGTGGTCGTCGGGCGAGGCGGTCAGCACCTCGCCTACCGCGTCCACCAGCAAACCAAAGATTCCCTCGGCACTTTCCAGCACCAAGAGGTCCTGGCGGCCTTCCCTGGGCGGCATACCCAGCAAATGGCGCAGGCTTACCGTGGTGAGCACATCGCCGCGATAGTGCACCAAGCCGCCCACAAACGCCGGCGCCAGCGGAACCGGCTGCGGCCGCGCAGCGCCGACAATCTCCAAAATGTGAGTGATGGGCACGCCGAATACCGAGTTCCCCAGACGAACCGTGCACATCTCCGCCAGGGCCGCCGGCGCTTTGTCCTTGACACGCAATGCCGCTGCTGCAGTGCTCATGCGACCGTCTCCCCTATCTCGCTCCACGCTGGCTGCGCCTCTCTGGCAGGCAGCGGAGCTACTGCACCCAAGTCCACTACGCCGGTCACGCGATTTTTCAAGAGTGTCACACCACCGGTACGCTGCGTGGTTCCGGCCTCGAAGAGGTCGCCGCCGGCGGCCACGTCCAGCACATGGGAAACCGCAATCCCAACATGACGATTGCCTTCTCGGCAAACCACCACAATGATTTGCGCCTTCGGATTGCCTTCAACCGCGGCCAGCACGCCGCTGGAATCCTCCACCGGCAGCAGTTGCCCTTCAAAGTTGAGCACCGGCCGGTCGCCTATGTACTCGATGCGCTTGAGCGGAAGCTGCTCTATGCGCAGCACGTCGGCCAACGGCACCGCGGCCTGGCGTCCGGCTGCTTCCACCAGCAGATATTCCAGGGCGGCGGCGGCGCAGGCGGCGGCTTCGCTTTCGTTCACGAAGACCGCATCCTCTTCGCGCAGGCTTACACCTGCCTTCAGCGCGATCGACCCCGGGTCGAGAATCAGAGCCAGTTCGGCGCTGCCCAGTACAGTTGCTCCGGAAAACAGACCGATGGTTTTCAGCACCGCGGAGAGCGGCTTGACAACAATCTCTTCCGGATCAGCCAGCCCGTCCACCACCAGGCCAAAGCGTCGGCCGTCGGCATCCAATACGGCAATGAAGTTGTCTCGCTCGGCAGCCATCTTGTGCTCGACGCCGGGCATCAGCAGGCGGTCAAGAAAAACCAGCGGCAACAGCTTGCCGCGCAGCCGATAGAGAGGCGCATTCTCAATCCACTCGATGGCCGACGCGGCCTGCTCGGGAGGAATATGCACCAGCTCCGACAGCGCGCCCTGCGGCAGCGCAAAGCTCTGGTTGAGGCTGCGCACAATCAGCGCGGGAATGATGGCCAGCGTGAGCGGAATCCTCATGCGCAGCGTGGTTCCCTTGCCCACATGCGAGTCAATCTCCACCTTGCCGCCGATCTTCTCGACGTTTGTCCGCACCACGTCCATACCCACCCCGCGGCCGCTGACGTTGGTCACCGCGGCGGCGGTCGAAAAGCCGGGCACAAAAATCAGTTGCAGCAGTTCCCGATCGCTCTGCCGCGAGGCGCGCTGCGCGGAAATGAGCCCACGCTCAACGGCCTTCTTGCGAATCTTTTCTACGGAGATGCCGGCCCCGTCATCGTAGACCTCGATGATTACGTGGCTGCCTTCCTGCGCGGCTCTGAGCTTGAGTGTTCCTTCCGGGTCCTTGCCCGCAGCCACACGCACATCAGGCGGCTCGATGCCGTGATCGAGCGAATTTCTTACCGCGTGGGTGAGCGGGTCCTTGATGGCTTCGAGAAGGCTTTTGTCCAGTTCCGTCTCTTGCCCCTCAACCTGCAGCCGCACACGTCGGCCTAGAGTCTGCGACAGGTCGCGAACGATACGCGGCATCTTGGAAAAAATATTGGACACCGGCTGCATCCGGGCCTTCATCACGCTCTCGCGCAAGTCGGCCGTGACCATATCCAGACGGCGCGAAAGCAGCGTCATTCTTGCGTCGGCGGAAGTCGCCTGCAAGACCTGATTGCGCGTCAACACCAGCTCGCCCACCAGGTTCATCATCCGGTTCAGCAGAGTCACATCAACGCGCAGCGTGCTCTCGGCAGCGGTTCCCTGCGTGCGCGGACGGGTCAGTTCAGCATCGGCTTCTATCGGAATTACGGGAGCCGGCGTCGTGGCCTGATCGCTCTCTGTTGGGATGGACACAGGCTCGGCCGGAATCGGTTCTGGTTCGAGCGCCGCGGGCTGCGCGGGTACAGGCTGTGAAGGAAGAACACGCGCGGAAGTGGCGCCTGTCCGCGCATGAACCAGACGTTTCGCCCGCGCCTTTGCTGGAACCTGCAACTGGGCGAGCTGGCCGATCAAGCCGGCATCCTCGCCCTCGCCTTCGTTGCTATCCGCTTCGATTGTCTTCAGAATTGAGCGCAGTCCGTCGAGCAGCTGCAAGAGACCAGTGATGATCGGACGGTTGGCGGTCAGTTTGCCCTCGCGCAGTTGACCCAGCAGGTTTTCTCCCGCGTGGGCCAGCTTTTCCAGCCGCTTGAAGCCCAGAAATCCAGTGGTTCCCTTGATGGTATGCACCGAACGGAAGATCTCACCAATCAGTCCCGCATCCTTGGGCCGCTCTTCCAGATCGGTCAGGCAATGCTCCATGCGATCCAACCCCTCCTGGCTCTCGATCAGGAATTCCCTCGTCAACTCATCCATCGCGCCCACTCTTCCGCCCGGCCGGAATAAACGCTCCCGGCACAGAGAGTACTCAAGGGGTTTATCGGAGAGAAATGGCTCAACTTGAGGAATGGAATTTTGGCGAGGGACTGGAATCAGAAATCGCGCATTTCCCGCTGAACCGGCTTCAGCTTGTACTCCAGCGCCCAAATGCTATAGCCTCTATTTCCACGCTTTTGAGAAATCGGAGACCCAATGAACGTTTCATCATCGACGGAACCCTCGCTTTTGAACCTGCTTGACCATGCGCGCAAGGCCGCGCAGCACTCTTACGCGCCCTACTCCGACTTTCGCGTGGGTGCGGCTCTGCGGCTCACCAACGGCGAAATTGTGACGGGGGCGAACGTGGAGAATGTTAGCTACGGGCTGACGATCTGCGCCGAGCGTTCCGCTCTGGTGAGGGCCGTTTCCCAATTCGGACCCGACATTCGCATCGAGGCCGTTGCCGTCGCCAACCTCAATGCCGCTGCCAGCCCGCCCTGCGGAGCATGCCGCCAGGTGCTGGCTGAGTTCATCCTGCCCGATGCGCCGGTTGTCTTTCCCGCCGTCGGCGGCGACCGCACCATGAGCTTCCGGGAATTGCTTCCGCTGGCCTTCGATATGAAATTGAAGTGACGTATCAATAAAATGGGTGCCCCACCTTCACCGCGATGAAACTATGCAGAAGGTGGGGCACCATTTTGTCGAGATTGCAGCTGCTTTACGCTGCCTTTACTTCGCTTGCCGACCTTACACGAAACCGCTTCATCGAAATCGACAAAGTGCGCTCGATCTTCTTCAGATCGCCGCGCTCTGACGGGCCGGCAAAGGTTGAAGCCACGCCATGCGCCGATGCGCGGCCGGTGCGGCCTACGCGATGAACAAAGTCCTCGGCCATCTTGGGCATATCGAAGTTGATTACGTGCGCCACGTTGGCCACGTCGATGCCGCGAGCTGCAACATCGGTGGCCACCAACACGCGATGACGCCCCTCGGAGAAGCTGCGCAAGGCCTGGTTGCGCTGAGCCTGCGAGCGGTCGCCGTGAATCTGCGTTGCCGAGTGTCCGGCGCGCGCGAGCCTGCGCGCCACGCGATCAGCGCCGTGCTTGGTGCGAACGAAGACCAGAAAGCTGCCCTGCTCCGCGCCCAGCAAATGTTCGAGGAGTTCCTGTTTCTTGTCCGGCTCGACTTCAAAGGTTCGCAGCTCGACGTTTTCCGCAGGCTTCAAGACCGAGCCGATCTCGACGCGCACAGGATTGTTCAGGTATTTACGCGCTACTTCTTTCACTGCGCCTTCGAGTGTAGCGGAGTAGCACAAGGTTTGCCGCGTAGTGGGCAGCGTGGTGGCGATGCGCGCGATGGCCGGCTGGAAGCCCATGTCGAGCATCCGGTCAACTTCGTCGAGGACGAGAATCTTGATCCCGTCCAGACGCACCAGTCTGCGCTTGATGTAATCTTCAAGGCGTCCGGGCGTGGCCACAATCAGCCGCGCTCCGCGTCGAATCGCATCGAGTTGCGAGCGCTCCGCAAGCCCGCCAACCACCAGGGCAACGGATTGTGCAGAGCTGGTGCGAATGGTGAGGAATGCCTGCTCCACCTGCATGGCAAGCTCGCGCGTGGGCAGACAAATCAAGGCAACAGCGCCCTTGCCTTCGGCCTTCTGCATCATTTCAACAATCGGGATGAGAAAGCCCAGCGTCTTGCCGGTTCCCGTCTGCGCCGTGGCCAGCACATCGCGGCCTTCGAGCGCGGGAGGAATGCAGCCGGCCTGCACCGGCGTGGGAGTTACAAATTTGTTTGCGTCAAGCCGCGCCATCAGGGCGGGCGAAAGTGAAAACTGAGAAAACTGTGTTGTCAAAATTAAGTCATTTCCTGTGTGGGTCCCGGAGCCGCCAGAGCTAACGGCGGCCTGCAATCGGAACCGGACATGGAGGCTGGCACACCTATTCAGGCGCGCGAACCTGCTTATCAATATGCGTAAGGGAGAACCGACGAGTCGAATCTAAGACTGACCGATGGACATTCAAGGGGAGAACGCCCGAGGCCCGGAGCTGCCACACGCTGCATCATTGCCAGACGGCGCCTTGCCGGCCGGCTCCACGCTCCCACGCTTTCTAACGTTTCCTGGTTCGCTTGCGCGGCATCCTTTTGCTGAAGGAGCCGAACGCATAGTCTACTGCCGGGCCTGGTATAACCCATGGCAGATGCCCCCAGGATGGGAGACTTATGTGGATACGCTCCACCCCAAAAAACAAAGACCATTTTTTGAGGGCCCCGGTCTGTCGAGGCTTGGAAAATCTGTGTCAGGCAAACTTGCCTTGGTGGGCTCGCTGCCGCTCACGGCCAAATCACTGAGCGCAACTACAGTGTAGCACAGTTTCGCTTTTTCTATCCCTACGGCCCCGACCTCCGCTTGCAAAACGATGAGAAATCGCTCATCTTGCCGTGGTCATTCGCGAGCGCTCCGGCCACAGGCTTGCTGAGTAGAATGACCTTACAGGGAGAATAAACCTCTCTGGGAGCACTCTATGAACGACCAGGGCAGCAAAGCCGTTGTTGGCCCGGAAATCGGAACCAGCCAATCCCTCGATCCGACGGATTGGACGAGCTTTCGTGCTCAGGCTCACCTGATGCTCGACGATATTCTCGGCTACATTGAAAACATTCGCGAGCGGCCGGTGTGGCAGCCCATTCCGGACGAATTGCGTGCGCGCTTTCGCTCGCCTGTGCCGCGCGTGGGCGAAGACCTCGCTCAGGTTCATGCGGAATTCATGCGCGAGATTCTGCCCTTTGCCCTGGGCAATGTTCATCCGGGCTTCATGGGCTGGGTTCATGGCGGCGGCACGCCTGTGGGCATGGTAGCGGAGATGCTCGCGGCCGGGCTGAATGCCAATCTCGGTGGGCGAGATCAGATTCCTGTCGAGGTCGAGCGGCAGGTGACCGAATGGGTGCGCGAAATTTTCGGATTCCCTCAAGGCGCGAGCGGGTTGTTCGTCACCGGAACGTCGATGGCAAATCTGATTGCCGTGCTCATCGCGCGCGATGCAATGCTCGGCGTCAAAACGCGCAGCAGCGGAGTGGCGGCGGGCAAGAAGCGGCTGACGGCGTACGCATCGACGGCCGTGCATAGCTGCGTCACCAAAGCCATGGACATCGCCGGTCTGGGCAGCGATGCGCTGCGGCTCATCCCCGTTGACAGCCGTTACCGCATCGATCTGGTTGCGCTCGAAAAAAACATCAAGGCCGATCGTGCGTCTGGCTTCACCCCGTTTTTCGTAGTGGGCACCGCGGGCACTGTGAATACGGGAGCAATCGACGATCTGGCAGCGATGGCTGGAATTTGCCAACGCGAAAAACTCTGGTTCCACGTCGATGGAGCTTTTGGCGCGCTGGCAAAATTGGCGCCGGACCTTGCTCCGCGCCTCGATGGAATGGAGCGCGCCGATTCCGTGGCCTTCGATTTTCACAAATGGGGTCAAGCGCCCTACGATGCCGGATTCATTCTGGTGCGTGACGCTGAAGCACACAAGCAGGCGTTTGCATCGCCTGTGGCGTATCTCGAACGGACCACGCGAGGAATGGCCGCTGGCTCACCATGGCCCTGCGATTTCGGGCCGGATCTCTCGCGCGGTTTTCGCGCCTTGAAGGTCTGGTTCACGCTGAAGGTTCTCGGCACGGAACGATTAGGTGAGTCTATCTCGCGCTGTTGCGAGCTGGCCCGTTATCTCGAAAGCCGCATCAGCGCCACGCCGGAATTGGAATTGATGGCGCCGGTTGAATTGAACATTGTCTGCTTTCGCTATCACGCGCACGACATGAATCCGGAAAAATCAAACCGGCTCAATGCGAAGATCGCCATCAGGCTGCAGGAGTCGGGAATTGTTGCACCTTCGACCACGCGGCTCGGTGGCCTGGTTGCGATTCGCGCAGCCATCGTGAACCATCGCACAAGCCGCGCGGAGATTGATGCGCTGGTTGACGGTACGTTGACGCACGGGCGAACTCTTGAGCAGCAATCTCCGCAAACTAAAGTCGCAAAGCCGCAGAAGCTTCCAGCCGATCCTGCAAGCCTGGTCAAACGTGCCAGTCTTCTTCAGAACGAAGGCCGCGCGGCAGAGGCGCGTCTGCATTATGAACACGCGCTCAAACTTGATCCCGATTATTGGCAGGCGCATCTGGGTTTATCGGCGATTCTGGCCGCGCAGGGAGAGACTGAAGCTGCGGCCATGCATCGGCGGGCAGCATTTCATGGCCGATGCGTGGTGCCGATGCCTTATCGCGGCAGCGAGCCGCCCATCCCGATTTTGGAATTGGTGGCGATCGGGTCCGGCAACACGCGCATCAAAAACTTTCTCAGCGACACCGTCTTCAAACGCTACCTGGTAGCCACGGAATTCTACGAGACCTCTACGCCGCTGCCGCCGCATCAACTCATCGTCAACGCCATCGGAGACGCTGACGCAGCCGGAGTTGCACTTACTGGCGCAGAGGCTCTTATCGCGTGCTCGACTGCTCCCGTCATCAATTCACCCGCTGCGGTGCTCGCGACAGGCCGCTGCGCCATTGCCGAGCGACTAGCCGCCGTTCCGGGAGTGGTGACGGCGCGAACCCTGAACCTGCCGCGGGAATCACTTGACGCGCCCGACGCCGGCTCTACGCTCAGCAGCCACGGATTCGAATTTCCGCTGTTGGTGCGCACGCCGGGATTTCACGGCGGCGAGAATTTTCTGCGCGTGGAGACCGCTGGTGGGCTTCCCACTGCGCTCGCGGAGCTTCCCGGCGATGAGCTTACGGTGATGGAATTTCTCGACGCTCGCGGGGCCGACGGAAAGACGCGCAAGTATCGCGTGATGATGATCGATGGCGTACTTTATCCGCTACACGCCGCCATCTCACACGATTGGAAGATTCACTATTTCAGCGCGGAGATGGCGGATAACGCCGAGCATCGCGCCGAGGATGCAGCATTTCTCGCCGATATGCGCGGCGTGCTGGGGCCGCGGGCCATGGCGGCGTTAGAAGGCATTCAGCAGACGCTCGGCCTTGATTATGGCGGAATCGATTTTGGATTGAATAGGGAGGGTGAGGCTCTGGTCTTCGAGGCCAATGCGACCATGGCGGTCCTTCCGCCCGAAGAGGACGCGCGCTGGGATTATCGCCGCCCTGCCGTCGAAAATATCTTGCGAGCCATTCGAAAGATGATGGTTGACCGGGCAAAATTGAATGAACGATCACCCGAAGCGTCCCTGCTGTAAGCCGCTCTAATCCTCGCGGCGGGTAGCGAGGCGCTCATCGGGCAAACCCAGCCGCCGCTTCAGCGTCAGAATCTCCTGAATCTTGCTGTCGGGAATGACGTTGAGCGGTTTGCCAATTTGCTTGGCCAGCAGGTAGGTCTTGCAGCAGGTGTCCATCACCTCGACGAGCCACTCGGCGTGTGTGACCGTATCTGACCAGCAAACCACGCCGTGGTTCTGCAGCAGAATCGTATTGTGGTCCTGAACAAAAGGCAGTACCGTTTCGGCAAAAGCCTGAGTTCCGGGCGTCTCGTAGGGGGCAACTGCAGCCGGGCCGATAAATATCTCGTACTCGGAAATTAGTCCGTTGGGCGGCGTAGTGCCAGTGATGGAAAAAGCTGTGGCGTAAGGCGGATGGCAATGCACTACGGCGCGCGCCCGCGGGTTCGCCTTGTAGATCTCCAGATGCAGCAGCAGTTCGCTGGTGCGCGAGCGCTCCCCGGCCAAAACATTTCCTGCCAGGTCGAGAAAACAGATGTCAGACGGCTCGAGATCGCCTTTGCTCAGCATGGTGGGCGTGCAGAGCATATAACGCGAGCCGAGCCGGGCGCTGATATTGCCGCCGTTGCCGTCAACATATTGCCGCTCCCAGAGCTTGCGGCCCACGCGGATAATCTCCGCGCGCAAGGCCTGCGCCTCGACGGAATTGGCAACTGCCAGCGGCGATTCTTCTTCCAACTCAAGCGAGCACGGAACCTCGACCGCAGCTTGCGCCTCTGCCCTCGTCTGTTCCGAAATTGGAACCACAGTATGCTGCATGGCAAGTCCTCACGCCTGGGCTGATTGACCGCGTTACGGCAAACGCCAGTATTGATTCAAATTATATACAGCAGAGGGCGGAAACCCGCATGTGCGCTTGGCCACAGATAAGTCCGCAATCCAACAAAAGGGACGAATCGCTCCGGATTCGAGGAGTCATTCCGTCCCTTTGTAATCCAATGTTAATTTAGACCGCAAAGTATAACGATCTAGCTCTTCACCAGCCTGCGCTGCAACTGCTCAAGCGTTTGCCCCTTGGTCTCCGGATAAAAGAAGGTGACCACCAAAAATTGCAATGCCGTGGCAGCGGCGAAGAAGACGAACGGCGTTCCCGTGCCGAACTTGCCCGCAAGGACCGGAAAGAAAAACGCAATGAGGGCGACCAGAATCCAGTGGCTGGCGCTGCCCACGCCCTGCCCTTTGGAGCGGACCGAGGTGGGAAAGACTTCGCCCAGGTAGACCCAGATGACAGCGCCCTGCGAGAGCGCGAAGAAGGCTATGTAGACCACCAGCAGGGCCAGCAGAGCTGCCTGATGACTGTTGGTGATGAAGATCCAGGCAACGCCGGAGAGGCAGAACGTGGTGCCTGCGGCGCCCACCATCAGCAGGCTCTTGCGGCCAAAGCGGTCAATCACAGACATGCCCACCAGCGTAAAAATCAGATTCGTGGCGCCGATGCCCACCGCTTGCAGATCGCCGGAGAGCTGGTTGAAGCCGGCCGCGGCGAAGATGTGCTTGATGTAATAAAGGATGGCGTTGATGCCCTCCAACTGGTTGAAGGCGCCAATGGTGATGGCCAGAAAGAGCGGAAAGCGATACTTCCATTGAAAGACCGGCTCGTGCGTTGTGGCGTGTTCGGAGTTGAGCGCCGCCTGAATGTCGGCCAGCTCAGCCTTGGGGTTGGGGTCGCCCATCTCGCCGAGCACCGCGAGAGCGTCAGCGGGCTGATTGCGGGAGGCCGACCAGCGCGGCGATAAGGGAATACGGAACAGCAATGCGAAAAAGACAATTGCCGGCGCCAGCGCAACGGCCACCATCGCGCGCCATTCAAGTGCGCCAAGATGCATCAAACCAATCAGACAGTTCGAGGTATAACCCAATAGAATGCCGACCACAATATTGATCTGGAAAGCGCCTACCAGCCGTCCGCGCCACATGGCCGGCGCGAGCTCTGTAATGTAAACCGGACCCAGCACCGAAGCGGTGCCGATGGCCATCCCTGCCAGAAAGCGTGCGCAGAGCAGCATGGGCCAGTCCAGTGCGAGAGCGCAACCCAAAACCGCGAGGATGTAAAACCCTGCCGCAAGGCGCAGCGCCGAGCGCGAGCCCAGCCTTTGTCCGATCACGCCCGCTGCGAAGCAACCCAGCACGGTTCCGATGGTGCCAACGGCCATGGTGAACCCCTGAGAATGTACGCTCATGGT
>JBAPYY010000174.1:0-2769 GCA_049284975.1 Occallatibacter sp. | reverse complement strand
CAGTGTGTGGTTCCGTTGCGCAGCCTGTTTCGTTCTGCGCGCGTACATACGCAATAACATCCTCATCGGCGAATAGATTCTGCTCGATTCCAGCTTGCAGCACAGGGTAGGTTGCTCGTAACTTAAGTAAACCGGAGGTCCACGAGAAAACCTCCTCTTCCGTAGCGGTGCGGCCAGCCTTGATGAAAGCGTTGTGGGCATCACTCGCAAATCCGCCGGGAAAATCGTGGCGATTGCCCGGATCTCCGCCGCCATCCATTCCGATTTCATCCCCCGAATAAATCTGCGGCATTCCGCGCAGTGTGCTCACCAGCCCGAATGCCAGTTTCAGTTTCGCCGGTCCGCCGGCATCGGTCATAAAGCGCACGGTATCGTGGTTTCCGATAAATGTAACTAGCCGCTCGGGATGCGGATAGAGCGAGTCTTGACGAAGCACTCTTGCCAGGTCCGTCATCGGTTTGCCGTGAACCAGAACATCGCGCAGCGTAAAGTACACCGGAAAGTCAAACGGCGTGTCGAGTCCTGTGTCGATGCCGCGTTGCGCTACTCCTCCCGCAAAAAAGGAAGTCACTTCCGGGTCGCCGTTGAAGACTTCGCCAACCGTAGTCAGATGCGGATACACACTGTGCAACGTCGCATGAAAGTCATGCCAGAAGGCGCGGTCAACATAAGGAAATGTATCCAGCCGAATTCCGTCTATGTTAGCTGTCTCCACCCACCACAGCGCATTCTGAATCAGGTAGCGCGACACCAGTGGATTCTCCTGGTTCAGGTCCGGCATCGCGTCCGTAAACCAGCCATCAGTGATTGCGCTCCATGCCTGGCGCGGCGTGTGCGGATCCACCAGCGCGTAAAAATTCGATTGCGTTAAGCGATGATTTGCAAGCGTGCCGTGAAACCAATCGGGAGCCGGCGGATCAAGCACCCACGGATGCCCCACGCCTATATGATTTGGAACCAGGTCGATCACCAACTTCATTCCCTTGTCGTGCAACGCGTCGGAGAGGTGCTGGTAATCCTCGAGCGTGCCGAAGTGCGCATCCACCGCGTATAGATCCGTAGCCGCGTAGCCGTGGTAACCCTCCGGCGTATCGCCGTTCGAGGCCACAGGCGTAGTCCACAGCGCGGTCACGCCCAGTTCGCTCAAATAATCCAGATGCTGCTCTATGCCGGCGAAATCTCCGCCGTGCCTGCCTTTCGCGGCGGCGCGATCGTAGCCCTCTTTTTCTTTGGCCGGATTTCCATCGGCGAAACGGTCAGTCATTATCAGATAAAGCGTGTCAGCGGAAGAGAAACCGACATGCGTGTTCGGCTCGTGCGAGCGCTCGGCCAGCGGAAAGGCAAGTCGCGCCTGGCCTTGGTCATTCGTAGCCGTCACCCACAGAATTTGCGGCCCGGCATTCGCGGTCTTCAACCACAAGAAAGCCCAATGGCCATTATCAGAAATCTGTGTATGATCCAGCGTTACATCCGCGCCGTCGATAGTAAACTGCGCGTGGTTCAATCCATCGCCGTGCACCAGAAGCATGGGATCGGGAAAGGTCGCCCACCAGCCCGGCGGATCGATCTTATCGATGCGAGGAGCCTGCGCCCGCGGAGCCTGCGACCACGACGCGGCAAGCACACAAGACAACCAAAAAGTCAGAATGAAATAGGGCCGCAATCGCACAGCATTCTCCAAGGACCGTCTCATTAGAGACGTATTTCATAACTCCGTTTTGTGTCAGGGCACGACTTTAGTCGTGCCAAAAAAGGTTCGCAAAAACAAGGGGTTTTAACCCCTGCGGAACTGCAACTGAAACATTGCGGCATCCATGAAACACGACCTGGTTACGAGCGGACGATCATTCCCTTGCCATGCGCCCTTGCGTATGGGAGGAAAGCTGAGTTGAGTGAGAGAAAAAGCCCGCGGCAGTTCTTGTGAAACCGCCGCGGGTGTGGTTGATACAGCGCAAAGATCAGAAGGTGAAACGAGCCGCCAACTGAATCTCGCGGTTCGTGTATTGCTGAACCCCTTCAATCTGGCCGAAGTTCCCGCCATAGGATCCGCCGGGTGCTGACGGGAAGCTCCCATTGGGGCTGGCATTCGGGTTTACGAATACCGGTGTGTTGAACACGTTGAAGGCGTCTCCGTGAAGCTCCAGAGTCTGCTTATCCGTAATATGGATATTTTTCTGCATGCTCCAGTTAACCACGCGCTCTCCCGGTCCGAAGACCTGGTTGCGGCCCAGGGTTCCGAGACGCGTGTAAGTAGCTGCGCCCGACACCGTTCCGGTAATGTGCGGAGGATCTACGAACGAGGTCGGATCAAACCAGAAATCGTTAGTACCGCCACCGGTGCCCTTCGGATACTTGATTGATCCAACCAGGTCAGGCCGGTTCCCAGGGGCATCGTGTCCCGTAGAGAGGTCCACTGGCGTGCCGGTTTCAACTATGGCGGTTAAGCTGGTCTGCCATCCGCCGACTACCCAGTCCACAGGGCGCGAGACGTTGCCGTCAAAGCGCTGGCCGCGGCCGAAAGGCAGCTTGTACAGAAGCGAGGAACTGAAGATCTGACGTGTGTCCTCCGCAGAGTTGCCATAGCTCGCCATCGAATCGTAGTAGAGCTCCGAGGTTCCACCCTGGAAAGCTCCACCCGAATCGTCCAGCGTATGCGACCACGCGTAAGAGAAGGTTGCGACCAAGCCGTTGGTGGCGTGGTGTTCCGCGTGCAGTTGCAGACCGTCATAGTGCGAAACGCCGTTGTAGTTGTTATAGTTGATGCTTCCC
>JBAPYY010000173.1:0-2357 GCA_049284975.1 Occallatibacter sp. | reverse complement strand
AAGCGCGTGGTCGAGTTGTTCGACTATCGCCAGGTTGCAAGGCAATTTGTGGAGATCGTATCCGACCGGTTGGGCATCCAGTAAAAGGCAACGAGGCGGCGACGGTCGCCCTTCCAATCCAACACGCGGCGCCGGTTCCCCGTTGCATCTGCGTCTCCCCCTCAAGAATCACCGCAAGATTGTCAATAGGATCACCTTCGCGGCCCATGATCTCCCCCGGCTGGAAACACTTTAGTTGAAGATGCTCCGCCAGCCAGTCAAGCTGTTCGCGAGGCAAGTCCGCGAAGACCTCAATCTTGCGCAGATCGTCGATTGAAAGGCTTGCTGTTGCGCTCGTAAGATTCTGCGCCAAGTTACACCTCGCTGAGATATTGATGAGTGAACTGCACCGCAATCGAGCCTTCGCCTACGCCTGACGCAACTCTTTTCACAGAACCGTGGCGAACGTCGCCGGCCGCAAAAACGCCGGGAACGCTGGATTCCACCCAATAGGGATTGCGCTCCAACTGCCATCCCGTAGGCCTCTTTCCGTCGCGTATCAGGTCCGCTCCAGTCAGAATGAATCCGCGCTCGTCCCGCTCCACCACGCCAGAGAGCCAATCCGTGTTGGGTTCCGCGCCGATGAAAATCGAAAGCAGGTTTGTGGGTACCGTCGAGGTATCGCCGGTCTCCGCGCAATGAATGGAAACGGCCTCGAGGTGTGTATCACCATGAACTTCCACAACCTGGCAGCGGGTATCTACCTTGATATTTGGAGTCTTCTTGATCTGGTCGATCAGATACTGCGACATCGTTGCGGAAAGCGATGGACCACGGACAAGCATCACCACTTGCCGGGCGAATTTCGAAAAGTACATTGCAGCCTGACCAGCAGAGTTTGCGCCTCCGACAATGTAAACATCTTCGCCTTGACACTCCTGCGCCTCGGTCATTGCCGAGCCATAATAGAGGCCGCAGCCTTGCAGCCGATCAGCGCCAGGCACGTTCAACTTTCTGTAGGAAACTCCTGTTGCGATCAGCAGCGCTTTGCAGCCAATATCGGAGCCCGCGGCAAGTTTGACGATCTTCGATGGGCCTTCCACACTGAGACCGGTCATCTGCTGAGGACTCAGAATCTCCACTCCAAAGCGCCGCGCCTGGGCCACGGCGCGCCGTGCCAGATCGCCACCGCTCAATCCTGACGGAAAGCCGAGATAATTTTCGATGCGGGAACTCATTCCTGCCTGACCGCCCGGCGCTTCCATCTCAATTAGCACCGTGCTGAGGCCCTCCGACGCGCCATACACAGCCGCAGCGAGGCCTGCAGGACCGCCGCCGGCGATCACCAAATCGTAAAACGCTACTTCTGGTCGAATGCGCAGCCCAAGTCTTTCCGCCAATTCGCCCATGCTCGGGTCTGACAACGATGAGCCATCAGGAAAGAGCACTTTTGGCAAGCTGGCGGCTTCGGCTCCGGCCACTTCCACCAGACGGCGCACCTCGGCAACTTGCCCCGACGTCTCCACATCGATCCATTGGTAAGGCGTCTGGTTACGCGTAAGAAAGTCTCTAATCGCATAAGAACGAGGAGACCAGCGCGTTCCAAGGACGCGAACCCCGTCAAAAGGGGGCCGATACGACCCCATCCAATCTTCCAAAAGATCATCCAGCACCGGGTAGAGGTGTTCCTCTGGAGGATCCCACGGCTTCAGCAGGTAGTGATGGATGCTGGCGTCGTTAATGGCGCGAATCGCCGCATCGGTGTCTGCGTAAGCGGTTAGCAACACACGCTTGGCGTTGGGGAAAATCTCCTTCGCCTGGCCGAGAAATTCCACGCCAGTCATCTGAGGCATGCGCTGATCGACCAGAAGCAACGCCACTGAATCACCACGCCGCTTGAGTCCGCGAAGCGCCTCCAGTGCCGTTGCGCCGGAGTCCGCGCGCAGCACGCGGTAGTGCTCCGCATATCGGCGCCGCAGGTCACGCTCCACCGCGCGCAATACTTCAGGGTCGTCATCAACCGTCAGCAGTACGGGTTTCGCCATTTATTTTCCCTTACGCGGGGTTACAAAGGTGCGAGAAAGGAGACTATCACTTGCTTCCCCGACTTTGACAAACGGTTAGATGTAGCTCAACCCCTGTCGGGTTCAGTCATATTGTCAGGACTTATCCCAGGCTACCCAGACGGCTGTGGAGGCGTAAGAACAAGTTGAGAATAGTGGACAATCGGCCTACTTTTTGCATCGCAATTTCGGCTAGGATACATTCATCGGATAGGGCATAAGTAGGCTGTTTTTTGCTCCAGGAGGAGGAAGGCAGATGCGGGCTTTCACTTTTGTTGCTGGCGTTGTTTGCTTGTTTGCCGTGCTGCTCGATGC
>JBAPYY010000172.1:0-1965 GCA_049284975.1 Occallatibacter sp. | reverse complement strand
ACGATAAACAGCTTTAGATGGGTGAGGTATCACGGTTTTTGTGCTATCCCACCCATTCCGCGATAAAGCTGCGGAATGGATGGGGCACCCGGCTGGAGTGCTTCCCGATGCTGTTTGCGCTGGGCGGAGTGGCGCTTTACCGGTTGACGAGTACGGTCTGCTTGCTGGTCTTGAGGGTGAAGGCATCGGCGGGCAGAGGCTTATTGACCTCGATATTGAAGTAAACGCTGACGCGGTATTGGCCGGGGCCTTCGTCGAAGATCTGCTTGAGGCTGACGCCGCGGTCGGGATCGATCCAGACCGTCACTTTAGGGAGGTTCTTTCTGATCTCCGGGTCTTTGGCGACCAGTTCAAGCATCTCTGTCTTCACGCTAACTTTGCCTTCCATCAGCGTATCCGGGCCCAAATACTTGATATCCCACTTCTCTTCGAGGTCTTTGCCGCTGGCGCCGAAGCCGAGCATCAGGTAGCTCTCATATTTGTTGAGTTTGCTGTAGGTGGTGACCTGGTTGACGCCGGCTTCAAATAGCCTGAAGATGCCGTTGGAGTAGGTGTATACCTTTTGCGCGGGCTTGCCGTTGATTTGGTCGATGTGAGCGGCCATCTGGAAGGCTGCGCCTTTGCGCTCGTAGTAAACGGTGCCCTTCTGCACATCCTTGTCGTAGACAGGGTCTTCCTGGATGGTGTCGAATTCAAAGTCAGCCTGGGTTGAGCGGAAATTTTTGGCGGCCTCGTCCAGGCGGCGCAGCACCCTGTCTTTTTCCTTTTCATTAGGCGTGGCCGGGACGGCGTAACTTGCGCGCACGGCAAGAAGGAACATCGCGATCAACGCGAAAAAAATAAATTTTGTGGCCTTATGCATGGGAATCCTTATTTTTTGTTGACTATCTTTACCGACGCGCCCAGACGCGCCATGTCCAGTTGCCTTGAGCGTCCTCGACGGTTTCCCAACGCTCGACGGAGACTGCGTCGCCGGTGACCGGCTCGATAGCCTTGCGCAGGGCCTTTTTTACAGCCATGTTGGAGGCCGTGGTGTTGATGGCCAGGTTAACGTCTGAGGCTTGCACGGTGACGATGAAGCCGCGTCCGCCGTCGCCGACGACCTGGATGGGATGCGGCGGTCCTGCGGCCTTGGGCGGCTTGTCTCCGAAATCCCATCCGGGAATGTGCGGCGTAATGAAGATGAACGCGAGGATGAGCGTCACCATCACGTCGTAGTGGAAACATCCGCGCGGATAGGTCCAGTAGAAATAGCTTTTCAGAATTTTGTTCATATTGCCCTTAACGTGTGATGCGCGTTAGCCCGCCCATGTAGGGCAGAAGCGCATCTGGAATCAGGACCGAGCCATCGGCCTGCTGATAGTTTTCGACAATGGCGAGCCAGGTGCGGCCCACGGCCAGTCCGCTGCCATTCAAAGTGTGGACGAATTCGAGCTTGCCTTTGGGGCCGCTCGTTCCGGAGGTTGTCCGGTAGCGAATGTTGGCCCGGCGCGCCTGGAAAGCTTCAAAGTTGGAGCAGGAGGAGATTTCGCGGTAAAGCTGCTGGCCGGGAAGCCAGACTTCGAGATCGAAGGTCTTGGCGGAGGAGAAGCCGGTGTCTCCGGCGCAAAGAAGAACGCGGCGATAGGGAAGGCCGAGGGTCTCGAGAATTTCTTCGGCATCGCGGGTGAGGCGCTCGTGCTCGGCGTCGCTGTCTTTGGGGCGGGTGAATTTAACCATCTCGACTTTTTGAAACTGATGCTGGCGGATAATGCCGCGCGTGTCCTTGCCCGCTGCTCCGGCTTCGGCACGGAAGCAGGGCGTGTAAGCCGTGAGTGAGATGGGCAGGCGTACTTCGTCGAGAATCTCGTCGCGATAAAGATTGGTGACGGGAACCTCGGCGGTGGGAATCAACCAGTGGTCGTTGTCCTTGAACTCGCCACGGGCCACGGCTTCGGCATCGGCGTCGGAGCAGCGGAAGAGGTC
>JBAPYY010000171.1:0-10417 GCA_049284975.1 Occallatibacter sp. | reverse complement strand
GAGCCCATCAGCGACGGCGAGCATTGTCGATTTCGCTATTTGGCCGCTGACCCCTGACCCCTGATCCCTGACCCCTGTTTTATTACATCCTGTCTCGCATGGATATAAGCCGCCGGCGTCACGTCAGTCAGCGGCAGAGCAGGGCCCTCCCACAACAATCTGGGCGACTCTTCACTTGCTGAGTGCAAGCCCTCTAAATGAAAAGTGTGTCTGCCTGCGCGCAATCCCAGCGAACCGCGATCATAACGTATCGCATTGCCCGGCGAACCGCAAACCTGCGCGAATGCCGGACCGGTCTTGGCCACTTCCACGCCGTCAATCACAAGCCGTGCGCCGTCGCGTGAGAGCAGATAAAAGGTATAGCCGCCGTCGGCCGGAATGTCGATGAGCCCATCCCACGCTACGGCGTAATGCGTGTAGCCCTGCGAATCCGCATGCACGTTGGGGCTTTCTCCGGAGAAGACCGCGCGCTCGGCGGCGAGGTTCGGCAGTTCGGTCCACGCGCCAGGGTAAAGCTGCCACGCGAGACCGGGTAGCGTGGGGCCTGCCACGCTTGCGGCTTCATGCCAATGCTCCACGGCCACCACCCCCTGCGCTGCCCAATCCTGATTGGTTGTGTCAGGATCGCCCGCAGGCAGCTCCACATGCAGCAGAACCCTGAAGCGGCCGGCGCCCTTTTCAGCACCATCCAGTTCCGTTCCGTCGGCGTCAGCAAAACGGTGACGCACGCGACGGCCGCTCGCTCTCGCCCCGTCTCCAAAAAGCCATGTATAGCGCGCGCCTGACGATTGTTGCGCGGTAAATGTAACCTTGTCCCCCGGAGCAAAGACCGGCGGATCCACGGTGAACGCCGCCACAGGCCCATGCTGCGCGGGAAACTTCGCCTGCTGCGCGCCATCCGCCGTCGACAGCGGTAAGTCCGCATTGCTGACCGCGCGCTTCTGGCCGTATTTCACGTTGTCAAAGGTAACGCCCGCCACGTCGCCAACCATGGTGGAATCGGCCAGCGGCGGCTGGTCCAGCGCCCATATGTTATGAAAGGTAAACCCCAGAAGCCCCGGATATTTTTGATCCATTTGCTCCAGCGAGTACCAGTTATCCAGAAACAAATTTTCAAAATTGTAGTTAACGTGACTGCCTTTGGCTCCGTTCGCGCCCCAAAAACCAAGCAGTCCAAAAGTTTGCCCGCACGCCCCTATGCCGCCATGCAAAATGTCAGAGTCGCGTAGCGTAAAGTTGCGCGAGTTATACGTCTTCTGCGGCCATCCAGCGCGCACAATATTCGAAATGCTCGTTGAAAGCACGCTGTGTTCGATCAGTATGTTCTGCACATCCTTGCCAGGGCGCAGCATATCCGCATCCGTGTAACCGTCCCAGTTGCCTTGCATGGCAAACACATCATCCGAAGACCGAATGAATGCATTGCGCACCACGGAGTCGCCGCCGCCCAGCCAATCCATGCCGTCCTGGTTGGCGTTTCCGGGATTGCCGCCAATCACGCGCAGATCGTCAAATAAAAATCCAGTCGAGTCTTTCATCTGAATCGACCACGTCCTCGACCGCACAATGCAGGTCAGCCCGTCAATCTCCACGTTGTGAGCTTCCAACGACCCCACGCAGTGCCAGTCCGGCAATTGCCGCCATCCTTCGTCGCTGTTGGGGTCTTGTGGCCCGTCATAAACAATCGTTCCATGGCCCAGAATTTTTACGTTCTCCACCTTCCACAAATTCAGGCTGCCGAAAAAATACGAGCCCGGCGCGAGGTAATAGGTCTCGCCGCTTTTGGGATTGAGGCTCTGGTGATAAACCCCTGCGGGATACACGTGAATCTTCGGGTCGTTCGGCATCGGCGGCGGTGGTACGCCCGCAAACAGAAACAGCATCTTTGCATAGTTCAAAAAGTCGCCGGGCCGCGAGATGGAAAGCTTGGCCGGGCCTGCGAGCTTAAAGCGAATCGTCTGGGACGTTTGTTGGCCTTGGGGTCTCTCAGCCCGCAATCCCAGCCGCCATGGCTGAATGTCCACGCCTTTGTCCCAGAAGCCGGGCTCTGCCGCGGTAATCTCCACGTCGAACGGGCCGCGCCCGTCAAAGCTGACGTAATCGTATCTCGCTGCGGCGTGAGCCACGTCCACCGTCTTCCCATTCACGCGGACAGTAAAATCAGTAGCCTTCATCTCCGGCGGAACAGTCGCCGACTCCACGCGACTAGCCGCATGAGCGGCAACGCCAAGCGCGAAAAAACCCAAGACCAGCGTACGAAATCCCGGCAAGAAGCAGACCCCGGCAAGAAAGTGAGAACGAAACCACTGTAGCACCGGAGGCTGGAAACTTCAGATTCTCTCACCCGTCGGAATGCACCAACGCAGCCTAGCCCGAGACGGCCGTTCAAACAGCTTCCGGCCCAATTCAAGCGTTGGCGATTTTGCGTCTATCCAATTAGGAAATCCTGCTGTCCTGTCGTTCCCGAGTCCCGCTGAATAAGTATCACAACTGGAGCGAAGCCCTACATCCAAAATTGTCGAATTCAAGCAGCTCCATAGCAATCACAAGTCTAGTCGAGCGATATTCCAAAGACTGTGGCCACCCGTTCAAGTTCATCACTAGGAAACTTCTCATTCCAGTACCTCAGAGTCTGATCACGATCCGTCAAGAGACAATCGTAGATCATCATAGCTTCCGGCTGAAATAGGAAGGCTGCGGTATCAGTTTTCAGGTTCTCTGGATTTGAGTAAACGGTTTTAAGCATCTTTTCCGAACCCCGGAACCGATCCAATATCTGCTGTGAAATCGCGTCCACCTCGGAACCGCGGCCATATAAAGGCAGCAGGAGACGGATCACCTCCATAGAGAGTTCCACATTAGGCCTCTCTGCAGAGAGCATGTAGTAAAGCGGCTCGAGCGATTTGAATAGCTTCACTGCAGGGTCAGCGGGGATCTCAACGCTCATACGCTCAAACTCCCGGTCAGCGACTTCCACCTGACCTGCCATAAGATGCACGCGCCGACGCAAATCAAAGGGCAACTGCTGTACAAGCGCGTCGTTTTTATAAAAACCGTCATGTGAGATTTCAGACCAAAGGTGCTGCGAGAGAGTGCGCAGCTGAAGTTCAAGAAAAAATTCCCCTGATGGAAACTCTTGTTGCAGCTCGTCCTCCACCTTGAAGGCAAGACCATCGACATGGATACCTTGATACCCAACACGATCAACATCTAGCCTTGTCGAGGTATCGTCGATCTTCCCAAACAAGAAATGCTCTCGCACTAGGTTCAATACGTCCGATACTTCGTGAAGGTACCTTACAACAACACGAGCCCCAACCTTGTCAGGCAGATTCTCGTAGCTCAGACGAGGTTTGGCCAAGAGCTTCTTTACGAGACTGTGCACCTCCTTTGGCCGCGCAGAAACTTGCGCAGCAATTCCCGCGCCACTGACGAGGCTCTGTAGCCGAGCCGCCATTTCATTTGCGAACCTTGCGTGCTTAGGACGATTCTCAATCCATCGAACGCGCGCATCTTCGACAGTGTTCATGCTCGGCCCACAGATTTGAGGCGGTCGTTAACAACAATTCGTTCCTCATCAACCTCGACTAATCCGTCTTGGCCTTCAGGAACCGAAATGCGCACACCCTCCTCGCTTACATAGGTAAGCTTTCGAAGAGCGGCGCGAACGTCCTCAACGTCCTTTACAAATGTGCGAAGAGGTACATGGCGCTCCTCAAGAAACTCAATACAGGCTCTCTGAAGGCCCTCTGGCACGTAGTCTCTCACAAAATCCCGCGGTATGATGTTGCGTTTGTTGGATCGCAACTCGGTGTTCAGGCTCTCGTAAATATGCGTCTTATCTACGAGATCCGTTACGTATGTGTTGGCAAACTCCACTGTGGTATTGAAGAATTTTGAAGTCGTGACGCGCGCATCTTCCTCCACAGTACAACCCAAATATGACAGCCAGAAGCGTGCCATTTCAGTACTGTCCAGCACACGATGCTGGCTATCGCAAGCGCTCATGTCAAAATCATCGTCTCCGGTACCGGTTCGGAGAAATGCTGCGGTTTTGAACAACTTAGTACCATCCGTCAAGACTAAATTCTCCAGAACCGACATCGCGAACTGCGTCCTCCCATTACTACGCTCCAGTTCGAGCTGAGCGCCCTCCTCCCGCTCAAGCTTCATGATGATCAAGCCGTGCCTTCCGTCAACCACGATATCGATGACGCATAGGAGACCAGGCGAAATCGTTCGGTTCTGAACCTGATGAAGATGTGTCGCTAAATGCTGAGATGCCTCGACAAAATTAGCTTCTCTGTATCCTTGGTTCGTGTAAATCCTAACCTCGCTCGGAACAGGCGAACTGGTTCCATCAGCAAACGTAATTCCGTATGCAGACCGCGAGTCGAGTACCTTTGTCAGCTTTTTCGTTAAGAGCCTGCGCTGGCGCGCATCAATCCGGGTCGGGTCAGTTGCCAACACAACTCCAGTCCCACCGTCGCCACGATCATTGGGTACATCGTGGAAGATTACATTTCGCACAGTCATTGTTGCAAGTTGTTGATTAGTCAGCATCCCTATCCTCCGGACGCTTCCCATACTATCCTCAATAGCTGCCCACATCGCTGGCCCGAACCAGATTAGATATATTGTAGCGAATAAAAAGCGAAAGTAAAGCCCCAAATAACGTCGCTCACACCTTGATAACACCACATAGCGCAAATTGAAACGATCTGGCAGGTCTTCGCAAACCGCCAATACGGTTGCCGAGAATTACCCTCGCTCGGCGCACAATGGAAGCAATCGACAGAGTGGGGTTTTTCTGACCACTGACCCTGACCCCTGTTTCCTGTCAGGTATGCGCCCGGTTTGCACCCAAAAGGGTACCCCTCCCCCCCCTATACCCCACTGGGGTATAAATTTCCTCTTAATCCTTGCAGATTATTTTTAACCCGTTTGAAATCAACACCGCTGGAAATCCGCAAAGCCAAGAATCTCCCGCATCGCGAGATTTGACCTCTGAAAATCACCAAAAAAATCCGTTTTTTGCCCCCAAATCGGCTCAGACGGGGAGAATATACTGGTTCGTGCCGCACGGAAGTAGGAAATTCCGGCTTGAAGCGGTCACGACCTAGAAAGGGAGTAAGAAGATGAACCTGAATTTGATCGCATTTCTTATTTTGCTCGTGATTGCAGTAGCTGTCCCGACCGCTCTTTTTCTTCTCTTGCGCTCCAGCCTCTGCGGGTTGCTAAGCCATACCATCAAGCTACAGGCCGGAGTCACTTTCTATCTGCGTTCGTTTCTTCTCGTTCTTTATCTTGCCGCGCTGTCGGGCGCCATTGGAACCTCTTTTGATCTGAAGCCAGACTCGAACTTCATGGAATACGTTTGGAAGGGCGCTACAGGCGTTTCTTCATCTCTTCAGACTATGGTTTGTTTTGTTGCCATTTACCTGGTCCTTATCACCATTCTGGTTGCCACACTGAAGGTCAAAGTTGACGAATGATCAATACTTAATCGCTTCTTATTTTCTGTGCGCTGCGCTGTCGATAGTGGCCGGCGTCCTAGTGTATCTCTATCTGCGACGCTCCTTCGCCTGCGTGGCTGATGCTGCGCCGGGTAAGCATCTTCCCTCGATGCTGAAAAGGCTGCTTCTCTGCGGATTGATTTTCCCGGCTCTGCTGGGATTTGTTTCTGTCTCGTATCGGGGTTGCGACCGGACGACATACAAGGATATTGTTGAAAACCGGGATTATCTTGTCGCGAAGAGTCATGAACAGATGTCTGCGATCTTGCTCTACATCGTGGTCGCCGTTTTGTTCTGGAATCTCGTTGCCTTCCTCATCCTGAGGTCTGCGCAACACGGCAGAAAAGGCTGAACGTGCGGCTTTGCTTCCCTATACTGAAAAGAGCGAAAGCGGGAATTGCTGCCGCGAAAGAGCATCCATGACCGCTGAAATCCGAGCTACCGCGCCTCGCCGCATTGTTCTCACCGGCTTCATGGGTTCGGGCAAGACTACGGTCGGGCCACTGGTGGCCGCGCGGCTGGGCTGGAGATTTGTGGATGTGGACGACGTAATCGAGGCCGAGGCCGGCGCGACCATCGCCGAAATATTCGCGCGCCAAGGCGAGGCAGCTTTCCGCGAGCGAGAACATGCGGCGATTGCACGCTTTGTACAGGAAGACGCGCTGGTTCTGGCGCTGGGCGGCGGCGCAATTGAGAATGAGGCCACGCGTGAGTTGCTGCTCTCATCATTCGGAACTCGGCTGCTGCATCTGGAAGTGGAATTGGCAACCACTCTCAAACGTTGCAGCGGAACCGAGCAGAGCCGTCCCGTCCTCGCCGACCAGATCAACCTCGCCGCGCGCTACCAGCGCCGCTTGCCGCTCTATCGCATGGCTCACATTTCCATTCCTGTAGACGCGCTCACGCCGGGCGAGGTCGTGGAAGCGGTTCTGCGCGCTGCACACTGTTCACTGACCACTGATCACTGATCACTGCAATATCGGAATTCCCGCAATCCTCTTCTGCCACTCCTCGGGGCCGGTCTGGTGAACGCTGGTTCCTTTCGAATCGACGGCCACGGTTACCGGCATATCGCGCACGTCGAATTCGTAGATAGCTTCCATTCCCAGGTCCTCGAAAGCCAGCACGCGCGCGCCGTGAATGGCCTTTGACACCAGATATGCCGCGCCGCCCACGGCCATTAGATAAACCGAGCCAAATTCGCGAATGGCTTCAATCGCCGCCGGTCCCCGCTCGGCCTTGCCCACCATGCCGAGCAATCCTGTCTCGGCCAACATTTGCCGCGTGAATTTGTCCATGCGTGTCGCTGTCGTTGGACCAGCCGGTCCCATCACTTCTTCGCGCACCGGATCAACCGGCCCCACATAATAGATAAACCGGTCGCGGAAATCCACTGGCAGCTTCTCGCCACGGTCGAGCATCTGCGTCATGCGCATATGAGCGGCGTCGCGGCCAGTGAGCAGCTTGCCGGTCAGCAGCAGCACTTCGCCCAGCTTCCATCTGGCGGCTTCCGCGCGAGTTACCGTGTCCAGATTCACCCGCCGCGCCGACGACACGTCATAAGTCAGCTTGGGCCAGTTATCCAGATTTGGCGGATCAAGATAGACCGGGCCTGAGCCGTCCAGAACAAAATGCGCATGGCGAGTCGCGGCGCAGTTGGGAATCATGGCCACCGGAAGGTTGGCCGCGTGGCATGGCGTGTCCAGCACCTTCACGTCCAGTACAGTGGTCAGCCCGCCGAGTCCCTGCGCGCCGATGCCCAACCGATTCACCTTGTCATAGAGTTCGATACGCATCTCTTCCGAGAGATTTTTCGGACCGCGCGCGATCAACTCCTGGATGTTGATGGGGTCCATCAGCGACTGCTTGGCCAGCAGCATCGCCTTCTCTGCCGTGCCGCCAATGCCGATGCCCAACATTCCCGGCGGACACCAACCCGCACCCATGGTAGGCACAGTCTTCAGCACCCAATCGACCACAGAGTCATTGGGGTTGAGCATGATGAACTTGCTCTTGGCCTCAGAGCCGCCGCCCTTGGCCGCCACCGTGACATCGACCGTTGCACCCTTAACCAGTTCGACGTTAACCACGGACGGCGTATTGTCTTTGGTGTTTTTGCGCGCGCCAGCCGGGTCAGCCAGAACCGAAGCCCGCAGCTTGTTGTCCGGGTCAAGATACGCCCGGCGCACACCCTCATCCACCATCTGTTGCAGGTCTTTGGCTTGCTCGCCAGGTCCCGGCTCGAAGCGCGCGTCCATGCCCACCTTCACAAAAGCGTTCACAATTCCCGTGTCCTGGCAGATGGGTCTGTGTCCCTCGGCGCACATGCGGCTGTTGATGAGAATCTGCGCAATGGCGTCGCGCGCCGCCGGCGACTGCTCGCGCTCGTAGGCCTTGGCGAGACTGGTGATGAAATCCTCGGGGTGGTAGTAGCTGATGTACTGCAACGCGCCCGCAACGCTCGCGATAAAGTCTTCTTGCCGGATGACGCTCATGGTGGGCTCCTCTGACCTATCTAGGGTAATCGAATGCGGAGGCGGGCGGCGACTGGTGCGAGGGACAGTAGTAATGCTTCGGCATACGCAGGCTGATGCGCGGCAATGGTAGTTTTTTCCGTGAATGGTAGTTTTTCCCCGCTTTGCCAACTAATGCGCGCATAACTTCAGCACATTCAATTGCTTTAGGTTTGGCACGCCATATGCTTATAGAGCCGCGCAAGAAGATTTCATCCCCGGAGGTACTTCCCATGAGTTCCATCAAGCGTGAATTGGTTCTCAGCTTCTTCCTCGGCGGGCTCGTAGTGGTGGGCGCCCTGACCTGGGGAAATCCATACACAGCGGGCGACTCTGGCGTGGCAATTGCGCAGGCGCAGGATAAACCGGCACAGCCGCCCCAGACGCAGGATCAGTCCAAAGCTGCAACGTTTACCGGAACGATCGTGCAGGATGGCGCGCAGTTCCTACTGAAAGACTCGTCCGGTCAGATATACAAGCTCGACGACCAGGATAGCGCCAAGCCGTATGCGGGCAAGACCGTCAAAGTCACCGGCCAACTCGATGAGGACGCTAAGTTAATCCATGTCGTCAGCATCGAACCGGTTGAGGCATGAGACGGCCAAAGCCCGTCTGTTGCCGCGCCGGTAACAATGCGGCATCCATCATTCCAGGGTGAAAGGGGAGTTCAAGCCGACTCCCCTTTTGTCTATCTGGTTATTGCGTGAGGATCACGCGATCGATGACGAGGTTCTCGATTCCGGCCTGGGGATCGGGGCCGAAGTCGCGATATCCGACTTGCACCTGAAGGTTGCGGAAATAGGCCTGCTTCATGGTGTCGTAGATCAGGTTCTCCGCGTTCACGCCATGAAGCGGCGCTCCCGTGTTGGAATCTGCGATGAGCAAGAACACCGTGGTGTTGTTGGCCTGGAGCACGGAGAACAGGTAGAACTGTTCCGCGGGCTGAACCAGAATTTCCTGTACTGTGCCGACGGCCCACTGCAACGCGGGGAGAGCTGCGTTGTGGGTGATGGCCTGCAATTTCGATGGAGCGGTGGGGGTTAATGTTGGGCTCATACGTACCTCCTTGTGCAGCAATAGTACTGCTGAACGAGAAGCCGTTACAGAGTCAAGATTCATGGTTGAAACGAGTGGGTACCCCCACCCATATTTTGTAGGGAAATTCCTTATTTTCTGTAGTTTACGGATAGGGTTTCGCTGTAAAATCCTCATAACAAAGGAGTTATTTGCAAAATCTTCCAGGATAAGAAGTTACGGGAGGTTTCGGCCTCTATTGGCAGCTTCCGGCTGAAAGGCGGTGCAAAGAGGACCTGGCGGGGCAATGATTTGGCGGAGCACTCCTGAGGATCATTGTGCGACGAAATGGGGAAATAATCTGCAAGCACCTGCGGTGCGGCCAGAAGCTCGCTTGTCGCTCGCATTGAGGTTCGTAGTTTCCCAGGTCCGAAAATCCGGACCTGGGGCACCCGGATTCTGGTTATTGACTCATTGGGGCTTGCGCCACGCGCCCTATTCTTTGCAATTCGAATTGCAATCCACGACCTTCATTACATCTCCGGGTTCTCCGCTACCAATCATGATCAGCGCAACCTCCCCATCCGGCTGAATCAATACCAATGCAGGCAGCTCAGCCATGTAGTCCGTCGTGCTCACTCCCAACTGGATCGGCAAGGGCGACATGTAACTCATCGTGGCGACTGGAATCTTGATTTGAAAAAGCTCAATCAAATCTTGAACCGCCCTCGGCCTGTCATTCAACTCGATTTCAACAACCGCCATTCGGTCCTTCTCCTTCTCGGCCATCGAGAGAATTGCCGGCAGCCGCTCGACACAAGGAGCGCACCAGGAAGCGCCGAAATCAAGCAGAACCCACTTGCCTTTGTACTGTTCGGAAGTAATCGGTCCGTTGTTGACAGTATCCAGCTCCACGTCGGGAGCACTGAACCCCTTCGCCACGCGGGCAAATGGCTTAGACCCAACCGGCGAGTAATCCTGCGTGGGAATTTGGCGCAGCACAATCTGCTGGCCAAAGTCCATCCGCTTAATGTAAGCAGTGACACCGCGCCGGTACCCCTCGTTAAAATAGCTGGCCATTTGCATCGGTCCGGTATCAGCCGCGTTCTTCCCGTCGATTCGGATGATCAAATCGCCCTTCATCAGATTCCAGTGAATCGATGCGGGCTTTTCTTCCTGGACGCGCCACCCGTGTTCCTCATGAACAATCGTGATGTTATTCACCACTACAACGGGTTGAGGATGCGCTGCGGCATACTGCGTGGCAAGAGCCATCATTGGAAGCAATAGCAAATATTTCATTTCAATCAGGATCTCCCTTTCGATCTGGAGTCCCAACCATTTTACCTGTCCTGACTGACGGCCTCGCTTGCC
>JBAPYY010000170.1:0-2444 GCA_049284975.1 Occallatibacter sp. | reverse complement strand
CTACAGAGCAAGTGATCAAGAACTACCTGCGCTCCGTCTACGACAAAACAGGGGTCAGCGACCGGCTCGAATTGGCTCTGTTCACCATTCACCACCGTGTGCTGGCTGCCGCCGCCGCTGATGTTGGCACGAAGCTGGAAGCAGAGCAAGCCGCCCGAACGCAAGCCATGGCTTGAGAAGACACACGCGAGCCCGTCTTATGGGACTCTAATGACAACCTTGCCTACCTGCTGATTCGATTCCAGGTATTGGTATGCCTCGATCGTCTGAGCGAAGGGAAATGTGCGCGCGATTTTGGGCACAAAGCGTCCGTCCGCAAGCCGGTCGAATACATACTTCTTCGCCTTGGCCGCAACTGCCGGATCGTGCGTAACCTGCCGCATCGTATAGCCGTGGACATTCAGGCCCTTGCCCATGGCGGCCATGACAGGGAACGGAGTTGGCTTGCCGGCCAGAGCGCCGTATTCGATAAGGTGGCCGAGGTAGGCCGCACCCTCTGCCAGTTGTTCGATGCCCGGCCCAGCCACCGGATCAAAGGTGAGGCGCACGCCCTTGCCGCTCGTGATTTCATTGATCCGCGCGGGGTAGTTCTCACTGTCGCCGACAATGACCTGATGCGCTCCCAGAGCCAGAAGCTCCTCGCGCTTGGCAGCCGAGCGCGTTACCGCAATAGCCGTGGCGCCGTTATCGCGCGCGATCTGAATGGCCGCCAGCCCCACGCTGGAAGATGCAGCGGGGATGGAGACGAAGTCTCCGGCCTTGATTTCGCCAACGAGCACCAGCGCGCCATAGGCTGTCAGGAATTGCATCCAGATGGCCGCCGCTTGAACCGGCGTCAGGTTTGCGGGGTACTCGCCCAGCACCTCGACGGGAACCACAGCCTCCTCGCCCAGCGTGCCGTAGCGATTTTGCGAGAAGCCGGGCACAGTGGCCACGGGCTTGTCGATCCAGCCCGCATCGACGCCTTCACCCACTGCCTCCACCACGCCCGCGACTTCGTAACCGATGCGGGAGGGAAGCTGTGGCTGCTCAAAATACCTGCCGCGCATGTAGACGGACTCTGCGCGATTCAGACCAGACGCCTGCACCCGTATTCTGACCTCGCCTTTGCCAGGCTGCTGAGGCTCAGATTCTTCAAACTTGAGAACCTCGGGACCGCCAAGCTGATGAAACCGAATGATTTTGGGCATATTGTCTCCTCCGTGCCATTGGATGGCAGATAGATGAAGGAGGATGCGAGTTGATCGATTAGGGAATTGGACCAGTGAATATAAAAACAGGGCGAGCGGCGGACCGCGTAACCATGAGCCCCATCGCTCTCTACTGGCTCTTGATCGTCGTGGCCTGATTTTTTACATAGGTCACGGTCCAACGCTTGCCTGCCTGGTCGTAGGTCACGGTGCGGTTGCCAACCGTCCGGGCGTCAGCATGCATCTTGTGTCCGACTGACATCTCCGTCTCCAATTCGCTCATACCTTGCTTGACCTGATGCGAATCAACGGTCGCCCATACATCCTTGGGCCAGTAGTCATATATCGTGTGCGGATCATCATAATAAAACAGCATGTCACAGAAATAAGCTTCGTCGTTGCCCTGCATGGACCCGATGGGCGTGGCATAAAGCGGCGCGCTTCCCGGCAGCGCAAAGACCGCGAAAGCTTGCCGGTCTCCGTGGCTCACGCTATCATCTTCGCCGGCGGGCGCGGGCTGTTTGACAATCTTCTTCACATCCAGCCGCTGGGCCGCGGGAATCATCCCCACGCGTTTGCCAAACTGCACACGGCCACCTGAGTAGGGATAGTAAGGCATGATGTAGCCGTTCTTCATCCACACCGTGGTGCCTTCGAGGCGCAGTGTGTCTTCATAGTGCATGGGGAAGAACTCGCGCATCACCACCAGATCGTCCTTGCTCAGAGTTTGGCGCGTGCTGTCCCGAGGAATGACTCCGGGATTTTGCCGGTGTCTCCACACAGAAAACAGATATGCGCCGCCGATAGCCAGCGTAATCAGCATGGAGATGAGCATTTTTTGCCAGGTCTTCACGCGTCCTCCTGAGATTCAAGTTTTAGAGATGATTCCCGACAGGCGGATGGCCTGGTTTCCCAGGACCCAAAACTGGGCCCCGGGAAGCCGTGAGCGCGCGAAGCGGCTTACAGCTTTTCCGCCACGCTTTTTGACTGGGTGAAGAGCAGGAGGTAATCCGGGCCGCCGGCTTTGGAGTCGGTGCCGCTCATGTTGAAGCCGCCAAAGGGATGCGCGCCCACCATGGCGCCGGTGCATTTGCGGTTGAAGTAGAGATTGCCCACGTGGAACTCGCGGCGCGCGCGGTCGAGCTTGGCGCGATCGGTAGAGTAGATGGAGCCGGTCAGGCCGTACTCGGTGTTGTTGACCACCTTCAGCCCCTCTTCAAAGTTGGCAACCTTGATGAGCGCCAGCACCGGGCC
>JBAPYY010000169.1:0-3784 GCA_049284975.1 Occallatibacter sp. | reverse complement strand
AACCTCTTGGCCGTGCTGAAACCTCAGGAAACGCGCGCTAAGCATCCCCGCCAATTCAGAAACCCCTGCTTTACAGCAACCGCCTCCCTGAAAGATGCAAGGCCATCGCAACGCATGTGGCTTGCTTCAATCGCCGAGACATGTTCCCACGCGCCGGGCAGTCCGTACCCAGGAATGGTCGGCTGGTACCAACTTGAGCTTGCCCGCGACAATCTCCAGCGGTACTGGTTCCGTCCCATCGCCGCGCGCTGCCACCATTACGCCAAACTTTCCTTCGCTGATCAGGTCGGCGCATGCGCTGCCCAGGCGCGTGGCAAGGATTCTATCCTCCGCGCATGGTGTCCCGCCGCGCTGCACGTAGCCGAGGATTGTCACGCGGGATTCGAGATGGGTGAGTTCTTCGAGTTGCCGGGCTAGGCGCAACGTATTGCCTTGATGCCGAATCTCAAGCGCAGCGATTTCACGCTTGGCCTCCAACTGCTCGTTTAAGGTCTTGGCGCCTTTGAGAACCTTCTCAGCCATCTTAAAGATGCGTGAGTCGTCGCGGCTCATGGCTCCCTCGGCTACGGCCACAATGCTGAAACTGCTGCCCCGCTTGCTGCGTTGACCAATTGCCCGGGCGATTTTTTTCACATCGTAGGGAATTTCGGGAAGGAGGATCACGTCTGCTCCGCCCGCCAAACCCGCGCCAAGGGTGAGCCAGCCGGCGCGATGGCCCATGATCTCGGCCACGATGATGCGATGGTGGCTGTGAGCGGTGCTGTGAAGCCGGTCAATGGCCTCGGTGGCAATGGACAGAGCGGTCGCGTAGCCAAACGTGGCGTCGGTCATGGCCACATCGTTATCAATGGTTTTGGGTAGCGTGATAACGTTGATGCCAGCCTGGTGCAAACGGAAGGAGTTCTTCTGGGTACCGCCTCCGCCCAGACAGACAAGCCCATCGATTCCCCACTTCCTGAGGTTGTCTTTGATGACGCCGGTCATGTCCTTGGTGCGACCGTCAATCACCATGCGATGGGGCTTGTCACGGCTGGTGCCGAGAATCGTGCCGCCGATGGTGAGTATTCCGGAGAGGGCGGAGCGGTCCAGGTCGATACGCCGATTCTCGACCAAACCGCGAAAACCGTCGCGAAAACCGACAATCTCCATGCCGTAGTAGCCGAGCGCGGCCTTGCCGACACCGCGAATCGCTGCGTTAAGGCCGGGGCTGTCGCCTCCAGCAGTGAGGATACCGATGCGCTTAATCTTCTTAGCCATTTGAAATCTCAATCAGACTTTCCGAAGCTGTTTGTCGAGCAGGACTATCGCTACGCAATCCACGGTGGCTTGCTCTGCCTGCTCTGCCCACACCAAATCCACCGTTGCCATAGTGGCACCGCTGGGTAATGTGGTCAACTCGCCGGCAAGCCGGCTTGCTTGCTTCACCAGCGTTCTGGCCCGAAGCGCCGTGATTTCCGCGCCGAAGCCCGGCTGCCAGCATCTCCCGTCCCGGCGAGGAGGCTCCAAAGCTGTCTATACGAATCACATCGCCGTCATGGCCCGCTTACTTCCACCAGCCCAGCGAGGCTCCTGCTTCGATCGCTGATTCGGGCACGCCCGCCGCCTTCAGGCTGGCTTTGGACTCTGCCGTTTGTTCTTCGAAGTTCTTCCAGCTGGGGATGCGCTCGGTCTGCAGATTGACCGCATGCTAGAGAACAAAGACCCCTTGCATACGCCGCAGCAAACGTCGGCTTGGGCCGGATCAACAGCTGGAAGATCCTGGCGGCTGCGCGCAATGAAACTGGGCCCCTTGCCACCTCGAGTCGATACAAGAGCTTCCTGCCCGTATGCTCTCGAGAAGGCATTCGCAACACCAGGGTGACCTCCAACCTGGCAAAGTTCATCCGTCAAAGAAGGGAGAATCCTGCACGCATGTGGATCAGGCTGCACCGTCAGACAGCCATCAAAGCGGCTACCAGGCAAAGACCGGCCGAGGTGAGACTAGCCGGAAAGTCGCTATACACCATTGATAATATTAATGTTAATTTGGTGGGCCCGGAGGGATTCGAACCCCCAACCAAGGGATTATGAGTCCCCTGCTCTAACCGTTGAGCTACAGGCCCTGCCCTTATTATCAGTAATCTGCGGTCTGCGTTTTTCGACCCTAGGGTTGCTGTGTCTAAAAACGCAGGTGTCCATTACCTTTCATCCCCTCCAGTGCCTTTCTATTGAGCTTCTCAAGCCTGCCGCATGCCCGCTCGATGTCTCGCTCGCAGGGTGCACATTCCGCTGGGAGATCGTGACGCTGGAGTGCCCCGCCAGCCTCATTATTGTAAACGCATTGGTCCATGCTCCCCCGAGGCGCGTCAGGCACGCGTGGCGGAAGTAATGCAACACGAATTCCTCGGGGAACAGGAACCTCTGCTTCTTACCAGTCCCTGGATGACAGACCTTGGCCTGTATGTGCGCAGTGGTGGTGTCGAGGATTGGCTTGCCGCGAGAATCGCCGGGGAGCCTAGATGGCCGCTACATCTCCATTCGAGACATCGTGCGGCGGCGGAAAGCGCCGCAGAGAAGGAGGTTTCTCCTGTGATCCTAAATGATTTATTATGAGCAAGTTAATTGGATTGATTTTTATTGATTGAAATTGAGATCTGAATTTAGGACTTTGTTCCACCACGCATGCGACTTTGGGCACGGGTTGATCCCAAGGGTGTCAGGACCAGGTTTTGAAGCTCAAAATCGTCCTCCCTTGCAACAGCGGTCACCCGGAAAAGGCCGATGAATGCATCATGTTATTTGTCCCGGACGCCCAACGAGCGCAATCCTTCCGTATCTCCTTCTGGCGATCATCCCTCTCCGTGCTAGCTCGATTCCGGTGGATAATGCCGCAGCCATTGCCCCTCGATTCGATCAACGTTCAACTGCTTTGACCGTCCGCTTGCGCCCTGCAGGCGTCAATGCATCCGAGTTCCTGGACGCAGCCGAGGTCTCATGGGGGTCGCCGGAGCGGGCAGCCTAGGCGCAAGGATCGGCCTGACTACGGACAGAGACCTTGACCCGCCGCCTCTCTGCGAGAATAGAGAGGCATGCTTTCCCTTCAAAATGCCGGTAAGCGGTTTGGCCCGCGTGTGCTCTTTCTGGAGGCCAGCTGGCTGATTCGTGCCCGCGAGAAGACTGCCCTGGTGGGCGCCAATGGGACCGGCAAGTCGACGCTGATGAAGGTGCTGGCGGGGCTGGAGCAACTGGACTACGGCGGGCTGCAGCAGACGCGGGGCATGAGCATCGGGTACCTGCCCCAGGAGGGCCTTCAGCTGACGGGCCGCAGTGTCTTCGAGGAGTGCCTCAGCGTCTTCGACGAGTTGCGGGAGATGGAGGCGGAGATTGAGCGGCTGGCGGGGCAGCTGGCGGTTCTGGAACATGCGGGGGCCGAATACGAGTCGGCGGCGGAACGGTTCTCGAAGTTGCAGGAGCGCTTCCATGCGCTGGATGGGTATGCGCTGGATGCGCAGGTGGGCGGCGTACTGACCGGGCTGGGGTTCGGGAAGGAAGACTGGACGCGGCAGACCGATGAGTTCAGCGGCGGGTGGCAGATGCGGATTGCTTTGGCCAAGCTGCTGCTGGCCAAGCCCAACCTGCTGCTGCTGGACGAGCCGACCAACCACCTGGACCTGGAGACGCGCAACTGGCTGGAAGACTACCTGAAGAACTATCCCTTTGGTTACATCCTGATCTCGCACGACCGCTACTTCCTGGACGTGACGATCGACCGGACGGTGGAGATCTGGAACAAGCGGCTGAATGT
>JBAPYY010000168.1:0-2640 GCA_049284975.1 Occallatibacter sp. | reverse complement strand
AAGAATCATCCTGCTGAATCTGGTTTAGCAGCAGCACATTCTCTCCCGAGGCAACCGGATTCTGGCCCAGAGAAGTAATGCTCACGCCGCTCGAAAGCTCAGAGGTTAACTGCTGCTCGCTCGCCTGCGCCTGATCAAGTGAGCCCACCAGATTCGTTGAATAAAACGGATCCACATGCATTCCATTCCTCCACTCGCCTCAACCGTTCTTCGTTTTGGAGCGGCCCATTCCGGACGCTCTATTCTCAGCTAGTACTTTTTCTCGCGCCATGGTGGGAATCATTCGCCGCGCCGTCACCAACAAATGCTCTATGAAACGGTCGTCTCATCTCCCAGATTCAAGGCCGACGCCATGATGGTATTCAGCGTGGTGAACACCTGTGAGGCCGCCTGATAACTGCGTTCCAAGGTGGTCATCGACGAAGCCTCGTCGTTCAGATTGACGCCGGAAAGCGTATCGCTCTCGGTCTGCAACTGGGTTACAGAAGCGTTCTGCGCCGTATTCTCGGTTGTCACTTCGGAGACAGTCGATCCCAGAGTGGACACAAAATTTGAGTAGTAGTTGATCGGATTCTGGCCGTTCACAATCGTCGACGAGCTGCTGTTCAGACTCGCCATGATGGCCGCATTGGAGCTGTCGCCTGTTCCATCTCCCGCGCCGGCCGCGGCAACCTGGTTGGGATCGGTCATTACCACGCTCATACTCGCCGCGCTTCCCTCCACAGTTGTGGGTTCACTGAAAATGTTGAGAGGGCTGGCCGCCGTGCCAGTGGCGCCATCCAGATCAGTTCCCGCGTTGTTCTGCTTGTTTACCGAAGTCGAGATGCTATAAGCCAGTTGATCGAGCGAAGACAGCGCGTTGGGAATGTCCGTATCCCGTGCTGTCAAATAACCGCCCAGCGAGCCGCCGCCCGAGGCAAGATCGGCGGTAATATTCGTATTGTTGACAAAAAAATCAGTGACTCCGTTCACCATCCCGGTCGTCAACTGGTAGCTCGTTCCCTCAGATACCAGTAATTGGCCCGAGGTGGTTGTAATCTCCATCCCATTGTTCTGCGTCGAAATCTGGTTAATCCCGATCAACTGCGAAAGCTGGCTCAGATCCTCCTGGCGCTGATCCTCTAGCGTTCCCGCATCGGCGTCGGGCGAGTTGGTCATGATCTGCTGATTGAGCTGCGCGATGGCGCCCGTAAGCGCGTTCACCTGACTGGTCGTTCCTGCTGCCTCCTGGTCCAAAGCCGATCTCTGCGAGTTCAGGCTGGCCGCGGCACCGGAGATGTCACCGGCCAGCGTGCCAGCCGTTGACAGCACGCTCTGGCGCAGTGCGTTGTCGGTAGGATTTGCCTCCAGCGACGAAAACGAGTTGAAGAAACTGGTGATGTCGCTTCCGATATCTCCGGCAGTCGAACCGGACGAGCCGGAATCCGGCGTGAACAGAGCCTGAATACTGTCCAGTGCCGTCAGCCGTGTGCCTGAAGCCGAAGCCAACTGCTGCTGCTGGTCCAGACGCTCCGTCAGTACATTGTCCCGCACTGAGACGGGACCCGAATTGGTTGCGCCCTGCCCGTAGGAAACTCCATTGATCGTGACTGGATCATTCTCGACAAAATTGGAGTTCTCCAGCGTGTAACCCGGAGTGTTGGCATTGGCCACGTTATTGGACACAACATTCAGCGCTTCCTGATCGGCGTCAAGAGCCTGCGACATGATGCTGAGCGCCGAGCTAATTGTCCCCATGCCCGCTCTCCGTTCGCCGCCATTCTGACGCCCGCGAAACTTCCCTCTCCATGCGGTCTTCGCGATATTCCAGCCGGCCTGCGCGCAACTCCTTGAGGCGGTTCATCACGTTCAGATTCGCCCGCGTTGCCTCCAGAACCCTGGCGAAGACCGCCATATCGCCCGTGGCATTCTTGGCTTCAGCAGCCAGCGCCGCCCGAGCTTCCGCATCCTCGTAAACCAGAGCGCGATTGAGAGCCTGGCAAGAGAGCGTCAACTCCTCCAGCCGATCCGCATCCAGGCGCGACAGCGCGCGCGAGGCCTCAACCACCAGTTCTTTCAACTTCGGATGCCCCTGGCGCCCACCAATCTCCTGCAAAGCAATTACTCCTTTCGGCACTCCCCGGCTGTCACTCTCTGGTCGCACTCTCAGGTCTCCGCTCTCCGGCCGAATTCAAATTCGAGCTATGACTTGCTGGCCAGCATCGAATCCACGGCCTTTGAGGCCACTGCTCCCGCCGAGACGTTATAGCTGCCCGATGCCAGCGCCGCCTGAATCTCTGCTACCTTGTCCATGCGGACACCGGCGTCCGTCGCCGTCTGAGAAACCTCGCTCCCTGCGCTGCTGAACGTTGCCCGATCGCTGCCGAGCCCGCTCCCGCCCGCTGCCGCTCCACTCTTCGGCTGTTGCGCGGCGGCAGAAGCCGGCGCCGATGTTCCCAAGAGCGATTTCAAACCATCAAGACTACTGCGAATATCCATGACCCACTACTCCTTGCTCACTTGATCGGCGGATTTTCCAATCACTTTAGTCATTTGTTTGCGCTGATTACAGTATTACCGCGCGAAATCCCGGTTACCCCGGTGGCCACATTTTCGTTACCCGCAGAAAGCTGCCGCACAATGCCTGTGGCAATCCCAAAC
>JBAPYY010000167.1:0-9878 GCA_049284975.1 Occallatibacter sp. | reverse complement strand
CTCCTCGGCCACGTGCTGGTCGGGCACGTCGTGGCGCTCGACGGTACCAAGCGCCTCATGTTGGTGGGGATCGAACTCCGCTCCAATGGCGGGGATTGCCGTCACATGCAATTGGCGCAGAACATCTTCCATCTGCTTCACGATGATTTCGACGCCGGAGCGCAACTGCTCGGCGGTGCCGTCGGCCTTGAGGGCCATCTCGAAGTGGTCCATCACCGGCAGAAACTTTTCTACCACGCTTCCAACGGCGTAGTCGCGGTCAGAAGCTCTCGCGCGCTCGGCACGTTTGCGGGCGTTCTCGAACTCCGCTTGCAACCGCGCGAGGCGGTCGAGGATCTGGTCTCGCTCGGCCTTTAGCTGGTCAAATTGCTCGCGGGTAACTGGCTCCGCGCCCGGTGCGGGTTGGTCTTCGCCCGCTGGTTGCGTGGGCATTTCGATGACGGAATTCTCGGCAACCGCCGCAGCCGCGGCAGACGCCTCTTCCGACAAGGTCAACTCTGATTCCTGTTCTGGCATGGTTCTACGCAATCTCCGAAATATCTCTGTCGCTTGTTTCAATGATAAATTTCCACGGCAAGCGCCGGCTTCTCTCTTGCTTGTCAGCAGCATGGCGGGCTCCGATGCGGCCTGCCCGGTTTAATCAGCGGGAACTTCCAGCAGGCGCTCAGAGAGCTTTGCAATGTAGCGCACTGCCTGAATCATCTCCTGATATTGGATGCGCGTGGGCGCAATTACGGCTACAGTGCCCAGGTTGGCGCCATGAAGCCGGGCCGGCGCGCCAATCAGCACCAGGTCCTGCATGGCCTGCGATGCCTCATCCTCGCCGGCCAAACCGAGGCCTACCACGACGCGCACTTCTTGCTGGCGGCCGTCCACATAGGCTGTGAGGAGTTCGACCAGCCGCTGTTTGGCTTCCAGAGCCAGCAACATCTGGCGCATCCGCTCGCGGTCAACTTCGGCGGCGATAAGGTTCGCCATGCCCTCAACAAAAATGGCCGGTCCAGTGTCTCCGCCGGCCAAAGCGCCTTTGCGGCAAAGCTCCTCGACCGAAGCGAGCATCTGGTGATAAGCCTCGCGCTCCAACTCGACGCGACGGGCGACTTCGGCGCGGATGCGCTCTATGGGCCATCCGCGAAAATTCTCATTGAGGTAGCGCGCGGCTGTTTCCAGCTCGATCTGGTTCAGCTCGCGATCCAGCGCCAGCACGCGATCTTGCACTGCGCCAGCTTGAGTAACCAGCACTGCCAGCACACGGCCAGTGGAAAGCCGCGAAAAATGAATGTGTTCCAATATCTGGCCCGTTGTAGAGCCGGCCAGCGCGACGCCGAGTCCGCTGGAAAGCAGAGCCAACACGTGCGACGTGCGCTCCAGATAGTCATTGGTGCTGGTGACGCCCGAGAAGCTCTCCTCGATCTGCTCGCGGCGCGCGTCGCTCAGAGACGATGGCCCCAATGAGGAAGAAGCAAGTGCGCCGGAGCCCAATGAGGACGCGCCTTGCGGCACTGCGCCCAGGGCGGACGGCTGCGCTACTGCGGCCATGCGACCGGGCTCGGTAATCTGTTCAACGTAATAGCGGAAGGCAGCGGCAGTGGGCACGCGGCCAGCCGAAGTGTGCGGCTGTTCCAGCAGTCCCGCTTCGGCCAGGGTGGCCATCACGTTGCGGATTGTGGCCGAACTCAAGCCCTCCCGGTCGGCGAAAAAATGTGCGACCGCCTGCGAGGCCACCGGTTCGCCGGTAGCGATGTACAACTCGATGATGGCCGTGAGCACCAGCCGCTCTCGCGGACTGACGCGCGCATCAGGCATCTTCTCTGTTCCCCATTCCGGGTTCTCTTAGGGCTGTTTGAGCCACCCTTCCCGGCGTCAAAAAAGTTACTCAACCCTTGCTTTATCAGGCGTTTAACCGGGATAAAGCACAAAGCTGTCCTCTTTAATTCTAGGGAGTGGTGATAGTCGCTGTCAAGGCAACCCGCAGAGCGAGAATTGAGCAATTTTCCACGAGCTTGGAGCGTTAATAGGGCAGCAGGCGCGACTCAGTGCGAAATACGTGATACTCCCCAAAGGTTATATCGCTAAGCAGCGCCACCTCGGGTCCAAAATTGGAGGGACTCCGCGTATTTCCTGCATATCCGCCCGGACGGAGGAGAGTTCGCCCCTTCAAAAGGGAAACGCTCCTCACTGGACAAATGTATGTCTTTCCGCCAATCTCCACTTCGCCGTAGTCGACAATGGTACCGGCCCGAGTGACCGGAAGGCCGGGTTTGAGGTCCGCGTTGAGAATAAGACGAAGGATGGTTCCGGTTGCGGGATCTAGCTTGATCTCCCCGTGATAGGCGGAAAACTGCTGGAAACGTTCACCCACTTTCCACCCCGAATTACCTTGGATCTCCACGTCAAAATGCGATCTGGTCTGCGGCACCGCAAAGCGAAAGACCGCCCGAAGCCCACCAGCTCCGCGTTCCCAGCAGCCCCAGGTCAATTGACCATTCGCTACATCCTTCATTACCAGGGAAAGAATGGGGCCAAACGTACCCTTGGGTAACAATCTTTCCTGATTCGCACTGAGAATCTTTACCTCTCCCTGTCCCGTGTCTACAACCTCATTACCATCGCGGTAGTAGACGGTTGTACTGGAGCTGCCTGTTGTTCGCCACGGTTTGCCACCGCGGCCGTTCGCTTCCGGCCGCCCATTCTTCTTCAAATTGTCAGCAAAGTATACGATTGTCAGGGTCGCAAACAAGTTCGGCAGCTTTGGTATCGCCGTGGCCAGATAGTTGATTGCCCGCGAGATCATAACCCGTTGCGCGTTGATGTTTGGCGGAGCATCGGCAGGTATATCTGCGGCGGGAGGATCAAGGAAGGCTGAAGTGTCGGCCAGGGCCAGGAGCGCGAGGCGAGATTTTTCGCCGGGCAGGCGGGCCTCCAGTGCTGAAAGCCTTGTGCTGCTTAATCGCTCGGTCAATTCTAGGCCAGAAAACTGTTGAGCTACATCTGCGTCCTGCTGAGCTTGGACATTTCTCAGACTCTTTTCCAACTGGTCGACAGTGACAGGTTTGGCGGCGAACGCAACGGCGGCAAACAAGAACTGGAAGGCAAAACATTGGAGACAGAACTTACTCATCTTTTTCACGCTGTCTGAAACAAGGAAATTCTTCAGAAGAAACGTCTGACAGCCCTACCGATCAGAGCGTATATGGAGCTGCCGATGAATTGAACACACCATTCTCTTCAAAGTTGTTGACTAAAACAAGAATGTCTCACCCGCTCCACGCGCAACTGTCAAATCTATATAATCTTGCCTGATCGGCGCTTGGCGGATCGGAAGAACAGCCGCGCCGCTTAGTCCGAGCGCCGGACGGCCAACACAGTCATGTCGTCGAAGCTCGGGCTGCCGTTGGTAAACGCCCGCACGTCGTCAAGGCATGCGGCGATCAACTCCGCAGGTTGTCGCGCAGCCTGCTGGCGCACCAATGTGATGATGCGGTCCACGCCGTACTCATCGCTCTCGTTGCTGGCTTCCGAAAGCCCGTCCGTGTAAAGGAAGAGCGTGTCTCCGGCATCCAGATGCACGCGCGTGGCGGAAAACTCTGTTTCGAGAAACATCCCCAGCGGCAAACCAGTTGATTCAATACGAAACACGCCGCCGCGTCCAACAACGATTGCCGGGCAATGGCCGGCGTTATGGATTTCAACCTCCCCGGTTGGCTTGGCCAGCCCGCACACCAGGGTCGCGTACTGTCCCGCCAGGGCGCTCTCGCAGAAAAAGCGGTTGACATGGGTGACAATTTGGCCGAGCGGCAGGGACATCTGGGAAAGGCTGCGAAACAATGCGTGAAGCTGCGCCATCAGCATGGAAGCGGCCACTCCCTTGCCGGAAACGTCTCCCAACAGGAAAAGGAGTTGCCCATCGGACGGAATCAAGTCGCAATAGTCGCCGCTGACGGCGCCGAGAGGAGCGAAATGATAGCTCGTCTCCCACCCGCCTGCGCACAGGCCCTTTTGCGGCAATAGGTTGCGCTGCAACTGCGCTGCCAGGTCCAGGTCCCGTTGCAGCGCGGCTAATCCCGGTTGGTTCAGGTGGTCCAGGCAGTACTGCACCAGCGGATCAGCGAGCAGGCGGTCCGGTTCCACCGTGTCGTGGCACTCCGGACATATACCGTAGGTGCCTTCGGCCATTCGGTCCAGAGCCGAATCCACTTCGCGCAACAGGCCGCCCAACCCGGAGTTTGGCGGCGCGGAGGCAATCGCCACTTCCAGCCTGCGTTTGCGCTCTTCCAGTTGCTCTTGCAGGAATCTGACCTCGAGTGTGGCCATAAGAATCCCCTCAACCTAAGTCTGAGTAATTGGATTCCGCCGCCCTGTTTTTCGATGCGCGTTTCCCCGCCACAATTTCCAGATAATTAACCTTCTCTGGAGCACAGCGGAGAATGGATCGCTTGCTAGGAATTCGTGACCCGCTACGGCTGGTTGTAATAGCCGGTGCGGGTGCGGGCTGTCAGCGCCGGGTTATCGACGACCATCTTCAAGTCGTGATACTCGTTGGCGTGATCGGCTCGCGGCGGATCGAAGGAGATGGTGTAATAGGCACCCGCATCCCTTACACACTTGTCGATCTGGGCCGCCATGTCGTTATCCGGGCCGACGACGCGGCCGCCGGTCTCGACTGCAAAGACTTTCAGGCCGAGGTTGGCGAGATTCATCTTCGCTGGCTTCTTTACGCCTTTCAGGAAATCCTGATAGAGAAACGTCCCCATATTAGGTTGCCCCAGCGAGACGCTGTAAACAGAAATGCGCGCCTCACGCAGTTTAGCGGAAAGCTGAACGAGCTCATCGAAGTACTGCTGCTGCTCCTTATATGTGAATTCAATTCTTGGATTATCAAAGAGCGGCCAGCCGGGACCGGCCCAGATCAGCAGCTTCCTGCCCGGCTTTCTCGCTTCAGTCTCGGCGATATTGCTGAACATCTGGAGTGAGAGCTGGAATCGCTCGGATGCGCCCCAGAACCCGGCAGAGGCGGTAATGGTGCGTAAGTGGTTGTCGAGCTGTTTGATGTCCTGGGCCAGTCCATTTCCATCGTAAGTTGGCCGGTTCTGGGCATCCACGCCCTTGTTGGTCAACACGAAGATCGAGACCGGCTCCGCAAGATGCCCGCCGTTTTGGAGCAGAAAGTTCACAATCTGCTGCCGTGTAATGGAAACCCGCTGGAACGGCTCGTTAACTGTGTCGACGAGCAAAATCACCTCGACCGGCGGATTGGCTTTCTGCGCGCCCGCCCCGAAGGCTTGAAAGGAGAGAATCTTGCCCGGCTGGTTGTTGTCCAGCAATGTGAAGCCTTTGAGCTCCAGGCCGGAAACTGGCGTTCCCGCCTTGTCCGTGACCACTACATCGACGTAAATCGGGCCCTTTTTCTTTTCGGGCGTTGCTACGGTACGCGGAGTGAGCGCCGGGGTCTGGGGCGCGGACGGGGATGCTGCCTGAGGAAGCTGTGGGGCTGCCGCCGGAACGGGATTCTTTTGTGGCCATGCAAGGGCAGGCAAGCAAACAAGCAACACGAGGCAACTGCGCTGTAACAAGCTCATAAGATTCACCTCACTTGAATTTTCGCCATTGACTTCGCACCAAGTCTAACAGCGATGTCTGGCGCGGCGATATTCTTAACAAGACTGAAGTGAGGAGCTTTGACCGATGGAAAACCGATCGGCGATTCTGGCCACATTTGTGCTGGGATGGTTGACAGCCGGTTTGTGGCAGCTGGGAGCCGCAAGGGCGCTGGCTCTACAGGCGCCAGTTCCGTCTCTGCCTGCCATTCCACAGCTCATGCGCGAGGTCGTCGATCACCAAAGGCAGCTCGAAAAGGTGCGCGAGAACTATACCTACAGCGCCACTATGACTACCCAGGACATGGATGCAGCCGGCCAGGTGAAGAAGACCGAAATCGAGGAGCAGGAGATCTTCTTCGTAAACGGCCACGCGGTGGGGCGCACGGTTAAGAAGAACGGGCAGGCGCTCAGCGGCCACGACCTCGACAAAGAAACCGAGCGCGTGACCAGGCTGGTGGAGAAGGCAGAAAAGACGCCTTCCGATCAGCCGCTGGAGGGCCAAGAGATCTCTGTCAGCCGCTTGCTGAAGATCATGGATGTGCGCAATGAGCGGTGCGAGAATTATCGCGGCCGGCCGGCGATTGTCTTTGATTTCATAGGCCGGAAAGATGCCCAGACGCACGGCTTGGCCGAGGACGCCTCAAAGAAATTGCAAGGCACGTTGTGGGTGGATGAGGCCGATCGGCAGATCGCTCATTTGGATGCAATCTTCATCGACAATTTTCACATTGGCGGCGGAGTTGTGGCCAATGTTCAGAAGGGTTCAAATTTTCATTTCGATCAGGCGCTGGTGAATGGCGAAGTATGGCTTCCGACCGGCGCGGAGGGCACCGTGCAGGCTCGCGTGCTGCTGGTGAAGAGCTATCGGCAGCATGTTACTGAACGCGACTACGACTACAAGCGCTTCCGCGTAGAGGCCCAGCAAGGGAAAGACGCCAAGGTTGCAGGGGCAAAATAGCTGCGGCAGGATTGACGCGCGGCGGTTGCGCATCCATTAGATTAGAAGAATGTTCGCGCGCAGGTTTTCGATTCAGCGGATTGATGTGAGTGGCGCACGGCACGCTTGCCCGATTCACTGGATCGACAACTTTGCCATGCGCAACTTCACCAACGACCCGGTCTTCGACGACACGCTGCCTTTGGCCGACGGAGTGCTCGAAGCCGGAACGCGCGTACCACTCGAGCGCCTTCAGCCGGCCATGGAAGACTGGTTTCGCCGCAAGGGCTACCTGAAGCCTGATGAACGGCTGGAGGTGGCGGAACTCGACGGGGCATAGTCGCTGTCCCGCTCCCCCGGAGTTGTCAGGCGGCTGATTGCTGTGCAGCTGGGGCACCGTGCCAAAGCTCGACCTCGGCCTGACGGCGCGTCTCGAGGGCGGCGCATTCGTGCCCGTCGGCGTGGTCCCATTGCAACAATTCCTGCGCGGCCTCGTCGAACCTGCCTGCATTCAGAGACTTGAGAAGAGTGGAAGCGGCGAGGCGTCCCGCACCCAGGTTGAAAACGAAATCCACCAAAGCGTCGAACTGCCCCTGCGAAAGCGGCACCTTCACCAGGCGCTCGACGGCCTGCTCGGCGTTGCCCACGTCGCAGGCGAGAAGATTGGTGGCCTGCGGCTCGGTAATTCCATTGGGAAACGACTCGGGATGGAGCAGCTTGTGGCCATAACCGATGGTCGGAAATCCGGCCATATCCATATAAACTCGATTGCGAAACCCTTCAGAACGCTTCAGTAGCTCCATTCCTGCGGTGCTGAATCTCATATTTTCCCCTGCCTTTTGTTAGAGATAACGTCAATTTCACGCTAGCAGGAGGCGAGAAATAATCTGCAAAACCGGCTTTCAACGTCTAACGGGCTATTGAGTGGTTGGCGACCGGACCGGAGGTTGAGGTAAGTCTGAGAGCCAAAAAGTGGTGAAAATCCGAAGAGCCTTCAAAAAAATCGGGGAAATGCACCATTTTTGGTGCATTCTTCAAGTTGTTGTCAGGGAACGACTTAAATGGGAATAGCTCCGAAAGTTGTGCCATTTCGGGCAAGATTTCCTCGTATCTATCTTGACAACAGTTTGAAGCGCTAGTGGCAAGTTGGTAAAATGGGCAGATGGTGAAACGACGAATTTCAAGCAACGCGAACTCGAAATCATCGCTTCGGATTTGGCTGGTGGCGGGTGCTTCGTCCGTTGCATTGGCCGCGGGAGTGTTGGCAGTCTCCACGCGGACAGTGCTGGCGGATGCAAGGCTTCTCCTTCCATCGGCTACCGCACCCCCGGCGGTTCCGATAGTGAGCGCTACGCCTTCCCTGCTTGCGCCGCAGAAACCCCTGGAAACCATTCACGCGCTCCACGGTATCGCCTCCTGGTATGGAGGCGTGTTCAACGGCCGGAGGACGGCCAGTGGACAACGCTTTGACATGTACGCGATGACCGCCTGCCACCCAACCCTTCCCTTTGGTTCGTTGGTGCGGGTGGTGGACGTCGATAACGGACGCTCGGTCGTGGTTTGCATCACCGACCGTGGCTACCTCTACCAAGGACGAGTGCTCGATCTGTCGTATGGAGCTGCCCAAAAGCTGGGCATGATCAAGCACGGACTTGCCGAAGTAAAAATTGAGGTCCTTTCCCTGGGCAGGCCTCGCCACAACAATTAGACAAGTGAAAGCGTTCAAGAACGATAGCGGCCAGCCCGAGGGCTGGCCGTTGTTGTCTGCGTTTGATTCCGGCGGAAGTTTCGCTGAGCCTCGGGACCAGGATTAAGGTACTCACCGGTACTCCTTCACTTGGAAGATGTCCATGCGAGAGACTGGACTGATGACCTGCGCGGCAGTCGCCGAAGCGCCGCTGAAATCCTGCCATTCATTCACGACGCTGTCAGCGGGCGTTCCATCCCCTTGCAATCCAAATCCCGACCCGGGCATCGTGTATGGGCTGGAGCTATCAGTAACTGTTCCTTTCAGAACTCCATCAACGTATATAGACAGGGTGACGGTTGAGGTCCCCGACGCGACCAGAGCGAGGGTGTGGCTGGCTGTAGCCGAAACCGTTCCGCAATTTCCGCCACCAAGGTACTTGAAATTCTTCATCACATAACATGCAGTGTAGTTACCGCTTGAAACCGCGCTGAAGCCCACGCAATACCCGGGAATTCCCGTGGAGACTCTTACGCACGCCAGCTTAGCGTAGCCAATGGTGGTGTTGGATGGAGCGAGAGTGATCTGCGCCGTGTCCGAGGCGGATGCGGCGTAGTAATAAACAGCGCTGGCCGAGCCGGATATCTCTGCACTGTCAGACCCGGTGGTGTAGATCGAGTTGGCGCCCCCGGCCAGCGTCCACTTGGAGTTATAAGCAGGCAGTAGAGTGCCGGACGAACCGGCGAAGTTATCAACGCAACTGCCGCTGCCGGTGGGGCAGTCATTAGGGGCGGGCGAGGCTCCGGCGTAATCCTGCCATTCGCTCACAATGCTGTCAGCGGGCGCGCCATCTCCCTGCATTCCAAACCCAGAGCCAGCCACCGTGTAAGGGCTGGAGCTGTCCGTGACGGTTCCGCTCAGGACGCCATCGACATAGATAGACAAGGTCACTGCGGAAGTTCCAGACGCTACCAGCGCGAGGGTGTGGCTAACGGTTGCCGAAACCGTCCCGCAATCTCCTCCGCCCAGGTACTTGAAATTCTTCATCACATAACATGCGGAGTAGTTACCGCTCGATACTGCGCTGAAACCCACGCAATATCCGGGAATGCCTGAAGAGACTCGTACGCACGCCAGCTTTTCGTAGCCAATGGTAGTACTGGATGGAGCAAGGGTAATCTGCGAGGTATTCGATCTGGAGCCCGCGTAGTAGTAAACGGCGCTGGCCGAGCCGGATATCTCCGCGCTGTCTGTGCCGGAGGTATAGATCGAGTTAGTGCCTCCCGCTAACGCCCACTGGGAGTTATAAGTGGGCAGCAGCATGCCGGACGTCCCTGTGAAGTTATCAAAGCAACTGCCGCTCCCCGACGGGCACCCTACGGAGTCCAGGTTAATGGTGTAAGCTGCCGATGCTGCTGCGCTTGGCAGATAGCCGGGGGCTGTGGCGACAGCTTCGAGCGTCTCGGACGCCGAGACGGTTATAGCTCCGGTATAGACGGTCGAACTGGTCGTGGGCGTCGTGCCATTGGTGGTGTAGTAGATGGTTGCGCCTGTGGTGGCGTCAATAATGTTCACGGTCTGGGCTGAAGTATATGCGCCGGCGGCGAGCGAGAAGGTGGGGGTGGTCGTGGGCGAAGCGCCGCTGTAATCCTGC
>JBAPYY010000166.1:0-4654 GCA_049284975.1 Occallatibacter sp. | reverse complement strand
CGAAAGTCCTTAGTCAATGCAAGTGAGACACCGGGACCTCCTCGCGCAAAGGATGTGTATGCCACGGCATATTGTTCGAGTTCAGGGACGTAAGTTATACGCGGATCTTCGATACCCCAAATCTCTTCAGGGTATTCCTGTGGATTCGCAACCAAAGTAGGTTGAGGATCGATGCGCCAATTATCAACCCCGTTGGCAGAACGCGCGGCGCAAAGATGCGACAGGCCGCTCCGGTCCTCAACGCGGCACAGGAGCAACGTGTCTCCATCCGCCAGCAGCACAACGCCGGCGTTCAAGACACTGTTAATCGGGTATGGCCAATCTTTGCGGCTGAGAAGCGGGTTGCCGGAATAACGCGTAAGCAGAGGCATGCCGTCGTTTGATCTTACCTCCGCTTGTTCCAAAGCGGCCGACTCCGATGACTCGCTAGAAGAGTAATTTGAATTCAATAGGAGACACTCATTCCATGGTCCGGTTCATATGCACTTGTTACTTTGGCCGCCTGCATTTCGAGCAAAGCCATAAGGAAAGAGAGCGTGGATTCAGCTCCCTGATTTTCGTTCGCGCGATCCGGGTGAAGTCCGTCTTTGCATCCGCCTGTCACTGGATCGTAAAGTGGGACCCGGAGATCGTTCCTCCCGAGAAACCAGCCAAAGACCCTGCGAGCTTCATCAAGCCATTGGCTTTCTTCTGTTAACTTGAATACCTCAAGGCAAGCAGATATTGTCGCGCAAGCTTCCACTGGCTGCTGATCAAAGCGCGCTTTTTCGCATCCTTCTACGAAGAATCCGCTGGACCCAATGGGCACGAAGATCTCTTTGTCGTCGCGGTATTGTTCTGCTACGAGCCATTTCAGAGAATCCATCCCAGCCTCAATCATTCTGTGGTTATCGCTACGCCATCCTGCCAGGATGAGAGCCTGCGGAAGTCTTGCATTTGAATAGGAGAGGCTTTTTTCGAACCACTTCCACGTTTCGGAGTGACTTCGATCATAGATATCAAGGAGCCGATTGGCGAGGATATTGCGTATTCCTTGAATAGTTCTATCTCCCGGGAACGAGTCCAAATAGGCCTGCATGCCAAAAATGCTATACGCCCACGCACGCGGACTGGTAAACGCGAGTGTCGCAGGAACCGCTGCTTCGAAGAGCCTTCCGGCTGCCCCTCTCAAGCCTGCGTTTCGAGAGGTCCCGAGTACCTTGCCCAGTGACCACAGCGCGCGTCCATGGCTGTCGTCCGACCCAATATCTTCGAGCCATCTCCGGTTGTAACTTAGAAAATTTCTGAACCTTCCTGTATCGGAATTAAAGGCCAGCCATAAAAACGACAGATAGCGATGAGAGAGGCTTAAATATTCACTCGCTCCCGCATACGCCTGATTCTCATCCAGAAGAATTGACACAATAAGCGCGCGGGCGTTGTCGTCAGTTGTATAGCCTTCACGTGTGTTTGGCACCGAAAAAACCGCGTGCTGCAAGATACCTGTGTCGTCAGTCATAGTCAACAGGTGACCAGGGTTGAGCGCAGGCAGTGGACCTGCAGGTTCCACTGCAAGATCGCCCTGACGAGCGGCTCTTGGCCGCAGTGAGCGCTCGAAGCGCGCCCGTTGAAAGCTCGCCATGTAAGCCCGTGCCGTCTTCTCCCATGTCGTACTGCGAGAATGAAGATAGGCCCGTTTCCGCATGGCGTGACGTTCCGGCGGGTTTTCAAGTAATGAGAGAACAGCTTCGGCAATGGCACTGGGGCTTTCGAAAGGGACGAGTACGCCTCGCTTCTCTGCGAGTAACTCTTTCGCGTGCCAATAAGGCGTGGAAACAATTGCCTTACCTGCCCCGAGAGCAATCGCAAGCGTGCCAGAGACAACCTGCGCCTCGTGCCTGTAAGGTGTGATGTAAATATCAGCCGCGCCGACATGTTCTATCAGTTCTTCGGTGCTTACAAAATGATTGTTGAAAATCAAGTGATCAGAGACGCCAAGCCGTTGTGCCAGCGCTTGCAGTTCCTCACGATAACGCTCACCTTCCCGCCGGCGGATATGCGGATGGGTCACTCCAGAAACGATATAGACGACGTTCGGCTGTTTTGCAAGAACTGCCGGGAGTGCCTGAATGACGTTCTCTATGCCTTTATTCGGAGATAACAACCCGAACGTAAGGAGAACAAACTTGCCTTCCGCGCCAAACTTGTCTTTGAAGTAGTTCGGGTCCATGAAAGGAAGATCAGGGACACCATGAGGAATCACATCGATTTTCTCTCTAGAGATCGCATACACTTCGTTCAGCAGTTGCGCCGCCAACTCGCTCATCACTACCATTCGATCTGAAAGGCGCGCGATTTCCTCGAGTACCATTCTCTGATTTGCGTCGGGGTCTCGCAACACCGTGTGCAGGGTGGTGACCAGTGGCATTGTCAATTTGCGCAGAAAAGCGAGGATGTGGGACCCTGCGGCGCCGCCGTAGATACCATATTCGTGCTGCAGACAGACAAGATCATTGCCATTGAAGTTAAGGAAATCAGCGGCGCGCTCGTATGAGGCAAGGTCCTCCTGCGTAAGCTCCAAGCGAACTCGTTCAGGATAATCATAGCTAGAACCTGGATCGTTCACCGGTATGGCAAACAGGCGCTCTTCTCCGTATTCTGTCGCGAGGGCGGTGCACAGGTCGGTTGTAAAAGTAGCAATGCCGCACTCGCGCGGCAAGTAGTTCCCCACAAACGCAATGCGTGTTGGCAAGGGCAGTTTGCACGCCTTCAATGCAATATGCGAATATGTGTCAGTGATAGGGTCCGCAATTTCATTTTCCAAGTGAATAGTATCAGGAAGCGACATCATATCCTCTTTTCATGTTCAAATCCGGCCAAGAACCAGGAGAATGAGGATGATCAGAAGGACTAATCCCAATCCTCCGCTCGGATAATATCCCCAACTCCTGCTATGCGGCCACCGCGGCAACGCGCCTAGCAGCGCCAAAATCAGAATTACAATTAGTATGGTTCCGAGCATTGTCACACCTTTCGTTTCTGCACGTGAGAAGGACTACCTAATATACGCTGCGGTCTATTTTCAAGGCCGCAGCGTACGGATTGTCTCGTTAGCGCAAGTTGCCCGTTGTTACAACTGCTGGGCTTCCAATTGCATCACCGGAAACAACCAGCTCAACTCTGCGGTTTTCCTGTCGGCCGCTGGAGGTGCTGTTGGATGCTACCGGCGATGTGTTGCCAAAGCCCTTGGCGCTTACTGAGGTTGTAATTACACCTTGCTCCACAAGGTACTTGAGTACTGTATCAGCACGATTCTCAGACAGCTTCTGATTCATGTCATCGCCGCCGACGTTATCGGTATATCCTCCAACCTCGATGTTGAGTCCCGGGTAGGAAATTAGAATTCCCGCAACTTTTGCAAGTTTTTCGCGTGCACCTGGCTTCAGCGAATACTGTCCCGTGTCGAACAGTACATCGGACATGCTAACAATCAATCCGCGTGCGCTATCGCGAGTCGCAAGAATCCGGTTCAGTTGTTCTGAAAGCTGCGCGCGCATTGCAGCCTTGTCGCTGACTGCCTGATGTTCACCCTGCTGGGCATTCTGCGCTTCGATGCGAGCCTGCTCCGCGTCGGCCTGGGCCGCGGAGATGGCGGCTGCCGAAGTTGTTTGGTTGGCGGCTGTTTCAGCTTGCGCCTTTGCGGTGTCAGCTTGAGCCAATGCTGCGTCAGCCTGGGCCTTTGCCGCGTCGGATTGTGCTTGCTCCTTGAGGCGAGTAGCGGCTTCAGCTTGGGCTTGCGATCTTGCCTGTGCGTCGCTGGAAGCCTGCAGATCGTTCGCCTGACGCTGCTCATCGATCTTCTTGACCGCGATTTCCCGCGCGTCTTCGGCAGTCTCTACAACTTCTCTGGAAACGGCAATCAGCGGCTTTCTTTCGCTGTGCCCATTTGTGGCGTCGGTGTCTGCACTGTTCATCAACTGGACAGCGTGCAGGTAGCTCGCGCTTGCGTACGTTTCGGCGCCCTCGGATTGAGCGATTCGCAGCGCATTCCGCGCCTCGTAGAACTCCAACGGTTGACTCGCGCTCAGGACGACCGGATCGAACTTGTATCCCGTGGGAATGTAGCCCCCACGCTCCATTAGCTCGTACTTCGCATTTACTGGCTCCGCAGTCCCTTTCGTGTTCGCGCGAACGACGTTCTCGAGGACCACGACATTACTAGGCTGTCGAACGGCGTAGTACGGCTCCGCGGTAACAATTAAAGCAAATGCCTGGAGATCTGTGGTTGCAGTCAACTTGCTTCGGCTATTGTCGCCTACCAGCACTTCACCAAGATTGGCTGCTCTTCCTTCGGGTGAAATCGCCCATAAAACATAGGTAAGATATTCGCCGCCAAAGGTCGTGGGGCTTTGCAGGTTGCCAAATTCGGCTTCGACTTCTAAAGTGCCGCGCTTGCTTCGCACTTTAGCCTTCCCGTCTGCTGAAGGCATCAATGCCGTGCCTGCAAAATCCACATCCGAGGCCCCGCTACGATGCTGATAGTTGACCGCTTGAACCGTGCGACTAATCACGACCACGCGGTAAGTGGAAGTAGGGCCTACGGTTTCGATGACCGTGGTCGTTTGAGGGTTAGTCTGGGCGAATGCGCTCAGACTGAGGGCACTTCCGAATGCGA
>JBAPYY010000165.1:0-2657 GCA_049284975.1 Occallatibacter sp. | reverse complement strand
GCGTCTGCATCGTTCGCATCAATTTCTGGCTGGGATCTCCCTTTGGCTCTGTGCGCTGAAGCCTCATCTTTTTATGGTCTTCGGCGTTGTGCTGTTGGCGTGGATGGTGCTTTCGAAGAGCTATAAGATACTGGCGGGAGCGGCGGTAGCCTTGGCGGCCAGTTGCGCGGCAGTATATTGCATTGACCCCGCAGCATGGAGTCAATACGCGCAGATGATGCATACCTATGGAATCGAGACAGAGCCGATTCCGTGCCTGGGCATCTTGCTGCGTCTTTGGCTTAGCCCGCAGGCGATGTGGCTCCAGTTTCTGCCGGCTGCCCTTGGCAGTGCGTGGGCTTTGGCGTACTTCTTCACCCGGCGCCACACGTGGGACTGGATGAAAGACGGCAGTCTGTTGATGCTCGTCTCAATCCTGGCGGCGCCATACTGCTGGATTATCGATGAGAGTCTCGCCATTCCAGCCTTATTGCACGGTGCGTATCAGACGCGGTTCCGGCCATTGCTGGCGGTTCTTGCTCTGGCGACCGTCGCGATCGAAGCCGAACTCATGAGCGGCTGCAAGCTCTTCTCTTATTTCTATGTTTGGACTGCGCCTGGTTGGCTTGTATGGTATCTCTGCGCAACTTGGAACAGGGGCTCGGAGACCACGGAGGATCAAAGCGGGGAAGCGAAGGATGCCCTGCAGGCGCGGAGATAGTCGGCCAACTCGCTTACCCCGCGCTTGAACTCCCCCGACGGCCCCAACAGGCTCACCACCAAATAGCCGGAGGAAGGCATTCCGAAGAAATATCCGGGATGGACCCAGACGCCGCGTTCGAGCAGCCCCAAAACCGTCCTGTCGTCGGACTGAAGCGCAGGTATGCGCAGCATGGCATACCAGCCGCCCTCCATCTCTAAACGGCTCACCTCGGGAAGGCGGGACAGTTGCAGGTCAAGCTCCGCAAGGTTGGCTTCAACCCGCTCTCGAATCTGATTCTGAATTGCATCGCGGCCTTCGAGCCACGCGGCGAGCGCGTGCTGTACTGGCGCGTTCATGGAGAGAAACGTGTCTGCGATGACCTCGAGCCGGTCGAGCGCTGCAACGGCCTCCGGTCCCGCAGCCACAATCCAGGCGGCCTTCATCTGCGGCAGCCCGACAACCTTGCTGAGCCCGCTGACCACGAAGACCGGAACGCCCTCGAGGCCGGCCGCAAAGCTCCTTGGCTTGCCGCCAAAGCCCTTTGAGAATTGATAGTCGAGAAAAACTTCGTCCACAATCAGCGCAAGATCGAACTCCCGGCATATTTGCGCCAACTCCCTGGCCTCGGACGGCTTGGTGAAGTGACCAGTGGGATTGTTGGGATGGACCAGCACGATGGCCCGCGTCAGCGGCGAAACGGCGAGGCGAAAACTATCAGCATCAATCTGCCAGCCATGGTCGTAGAAGAACGGCACAGGTTTTATGCGCACATCGTCCAGTGCAGCCAGAAAGTCGAAGAGCGGATAGCTGGGCTGGGGAACAAGAATCTCGCTGCCTGCATCGCAGAGCAGCCGAAAGAGAAAGCTATAGGCCTCGCTGGTGCTCGTGGTGAGCGTAATCTGTTCTGGCTTAAGCGAAATGCGGCGATTGGAATAGTAAGCGCAGACGGCCTGACGTGCTTTCAAGAGGCCCTGCGGCTGCGGATCGTAATGGAGCGCTTCGGGGTTTGTGAGAGCTGAAAGCAGCTTCGGGTCGTAGGAAAAGCCGCAGCGTGTCGGATTCGAGGCCGTCAGATCGGCAATCGGCTCACCAGCCTCAGTGCGCATCCGGTGCGCCCACGCCAATTCGCTCTCTTCCGTGTTCCAGTTTGTTCTCTCAGAAAAACGCATCCGTCTCTGCCTGCCTTCACGTTCCAGCCTATAACCATATCCACAACGCCGCCAGCCCGCGGGGATCATGCACAATAGACGCAAGCGTCCTTTGCGGTATTACATGGGCGTACACGGGAGCGAAAATTGGCTTTACGCGCGGTTGTCTTTGATTATGGAATGGTGCTAACAGGTCAGCCGGACTCGTCGGCGCACGAGAAGCTATTGAGCATAACCGGCTTACCCCTCGACCGCTTCGAGAGCCTTTATTGGGCTGACCGGCCGGCTTACGATGAAGGCAAACTGACCGGCATCGGCTATTGGCAGAAGTTCCTGCGCGAAGCCGGGTTGTCGCAGGACCAGGAAAAGGTGGAAGAGCTGAACCGGTGGGACGTTCGCATGTGGTCCACAGAGAACCCCGCGATGATTGACTGGCAATTGGCAATCAAGCAGCGCGGTTTGCTGACCGCAATCCTATCCAATATGGGCCCCGACGTACTCATCTGCGTGGAGCGCGAGTTCGACTGGATTCGCCGCTTCGATCTGCTGGTATGGAGCTGCGAGGTAGGTGTCGTCAAGCCTGATCCGGCCATCTATCGCCACATGCTCACCCAATTGAAAACGCGCCCCGAGGAGACCCTTTTCATTGATGACAAGCTGCCCAATATAGAAGCCGCACGAGCGCTGGACATTCAGGCCATCCAATTCTCCAACGCGGAACAGTTGCGCGAGGACCTGATTGCCGCCGGGCTGGATGGTGTTTTGCCGCTTCCAGGTTGAAATGCGCCTTTTTTGGCCGAAAAGAGGTCAAAATCGGAGATTTGGTG
>JBAPYY010000164.1:0-2129 GCA_049284975.1 Occallatibacter sp. | reverse complement strand
ATCTGCAACTGCCCCTGCAATATGAACACGACGAGTGAGTTGGTCCAGTTCACTTTGTTTCTGCCCCTCAATCCAAACGTGCAAGTCGTAATCTCCATCGGGAACATCCTTGACGTGAAATACACCTTGGGAGTCAGCCAAGCCCGAATACGGTGTCGCCAAAGCGATAACAACCGCGCTCATCTCCGAGTGAATATTACAAAAGATATAAGAAACGCCCTCTCGCGAAAACACGACGCTGCGTGTCGATCCAGCCTCATAAAGGCCAAGATCAAAACGCCGTCCATTAAAAAGTGAAAATACATTGTGAAAGAATGGATCGGCATTTGGAAATGCGACACTGCTACCCACGGGCACAACCAGCAAGTGTGGCGTAAACATTTTGTTTTTCTGCAGGAGCGTGAAGCTGCCTGGCGCTCTCTGTCGCACTGCTTCAGGATGCAAAGGGTTCAGCCAAATCACGGCCGGTGGAGTCTTCGCCGCCGCCGCCGTTGTATTCCTTTTTATTTGTGCAAGTCTGACAACCACTTCGGCTTCCTGTGCCCTGCCAGCGGGCGCATCCGCGCCGATGAGACCAGCGTAACAAGCCGGCAGCACCAGCCAACGCAACCACCTATGACTTGCGGGCAGCATCAGAATCTGTACCCCGCGCCAATTCCTATTACATCGCTGAAATTCGTTGGACCAGTGTTGTAATTGCTCCAAAGCCGCTTGTATTCGAGCGAGAATAGCAGATATGCACTTGGGCTGAAAATCGCGTTCGAGAAAAACGAACGATTCCGTGCCAATTCTGGATAGGACAATGCGGCTGCTTGAATCTCTTTGGCGAATGGGTTGTCAATGCCATAGCCCGTGTTCATTTCCACTCTTTTACCCGCCCTGGCCTTCAGTTGCGTCCACCCGCCGGCGTCGCTCAGAGCCCGCGCAACTTCAGTCGAGCCAAAGTATTGATATAGATAATTCACGTATCCTCCACCACCAAGTCCTGCTAGAGCCTGCCCGCGGTAAGCATTGGTTGTAATCTCGAAATGCCGCGTCAGAGGCAGGCGAAGATCGACCGTGCCAGCCCAGGCATCGAAGCGATCGCCTTCCAGAGTGCGATGCGGGCTGAAATATCCTCCTACGCCTATCTCGGGACCAATGCCGTTTTCGCCGTGCTGAAACGCAATTCGCGCTTCCGTTCCTGGCCAGCGACTCAGCTCTGTCTGCGTAGCGGGAGCGGGCGCTGAAGCGTACCCCGGCGGTTGCGGGTCAGAGGTATCGATTAGTGCAGCTTGCGCTTTGATGCGCGAAGCGTCTGACAGTACGAACTGATGTGACACGCCGGCCTGCGGATTCCAACTCCAAAGGTTGCCTGCCCAAGCTAACTCCGGCTGTCCGACTGCAACCAGAGACGAAGGCGCGTTCGGCTCAAGAATGGCGCGATCTAATTCGACAAATGCCTCTGTATTCTGCCAATTGAACTCTGCATGCGCAGTTCGCATCCGTAGAACGCCACTGGATGCATAACTTGACTGCGCAGCATATGCGAAAAAGTCGACACGGAGATCAGCGTGGCTGGTCGCGCCAAATAAGTGCGGCCCACGCGCATCCAGTCCGAGAACCGTCTGCCGCAGCGAGAGTCCGGTGCTACCGGAACCTGGGAGCGCGTAAGCAGGTGAGGCGGCAATGTCAACCTGCCTTGTGTTCACAAAACCGTTGAAAAGAATCAGTCCACTCACCTTTAGCGGATACTTTGATTCAGTCTCCACTTTTGTCATGTCAAGCGTTGCGATCTGCGAACCTTCAATTGCTTGCTGTTCTTTGATTTCGTTTAGTGTGGCAGAAACACAAGACGAAGCTTGGACAGTACAAGACTTCGCGGTTTCTGCCTTCGTTGCAGGCGGCGCCGTCTTTTCTTCTGCCATTTCGCGTTGCAATTCGATGAGTTGCAGGCGCAACTCAAGCAGTTGTTTTTGATCAGCCTCGATCTGTGCTTGAGCCTGGGCCATGGCTGCGGTCAGGCGCTCAACCTTTTGCTCTAGCTTCCCCGGCGTGGAATCTAGTTTGGGTTCACTTTGCGCGCATGCGAACGTGCCAGGACAACAGAGGATCAGAAACATTGCGGCTAGAACGAAGTTATCCCACAA
>JBAPYY010000163.1:0-2922 GCA_049284975.1 Occallatibacter sp. | reverse complement strand
GTGGGATCATCCGCAGTCTGTGCCAAAGCGGCTGAGGCTGTCGTGAAACAAGCAATTAAGGCGGCTGCCGCAAAACAAAGCGGGATGGCGTGGGAGGAGGATGGGCGGGGAAGCCCAGTCCTGTTGGTTGATGTCATGGGGGACCTCCGGCTCTCCACATTCGTGGAAAGTTTCGGAGATAGTACCTTTGAATTCGGAGAATAAGCAAGCAAAAAATCGCATTTTTCGGGCTATTTGCGCTGGCTCTGCGGCTTCTCGCCTGCTTTGCCGGAGCGGCAAAGTTCCTGCCAGTCTCTCTCAGTCTGATCGGCGTAAAGGGAGCCAAACTTGGCCAGAGCCTCCGCGAAGCCGTCGCCGGAGCCGATGTAGCCCGCTAGAATCAGCGGGTCGCCGCTGCGCGCGTGGCCGCGTGCCAGCAACTCGCCGCAGACCTCGGCATAAGCCTCCAAGCCGCCGCCGGCCAGGTCGCCCAAATCAATGGAACCCTTGTGGTCGTTGAGCTGGCGAACCAGGTAATCGCGCCCGCCAAAATGCGTCCAGCCGAGGAACGGATCGGACTGCACCTGCATTGCTTTTTGCCCCTCTGCGACGCGCTGTCCGTTGTGATGGGGTGGTTCGGCATCGGGCAAATAGGGCGCGTAGCCTGAAGCAACCTCCTCTTTGATCTGCAAAAACAAGGGGTCGTCGGGGCCGTTGCCTTCAAAATAAATGCAATAGTCGCGCAGGCCTACAGAGCCGGTGCCGACAACCTTGAAAGCCACGTCCACTGGGCGATAGAGCGACAAGAGATGCTGACGCTGCGGCTCGAGCATCTGACGATAGGGTCCGAGCGAGGCCAGAACATTCGCCGCCTGCCTGCCAGTGATGCGTGTGAGGGTAGGCTTGTTTTCCTTGAAACGCCTGCTCGTGCCGGGTGCCCCATCCTTCTCGCGCTCTTTGCGAGAAGGGTGGGAGGCCGATTGGTTCCTTTGAGCAAGGGGCTCGGTCAACTGTTCCAGCGTGTGCTTTGGTGTTGCTCTTTCGGCTTTAAGCAGGGCATCGAGGACAGGCTCGGCCTGGTTCAGGCGGTGAACCTGAAAGCGGTTCACTTCGAGCGAGGGCATCCGGGCAAAAGTGCGCATCTGTGCGGCGTAGCGGGCAACAAATTTCTCAGCGGCCTCGCGCACGGAAGCTTCTTTGTGCCCGGATTCGCGCCCCGCGAGAACCAGCGAAACTGCCATGCGCTTCAAGTCCCACTCGAAGGGTCCGCGAATGGTTTCGTCAAAATCGTTGATGTCGAAGACCAGTCGGCCATCGGGCGCGGCGAAGGCGCCCAGGTTGCGCACATGTGCGTCACCGCAAAGCTGGCAGATAATGCCGGTTGAAGGCAACACAGCCATATCCGCGGCCATTACGGCCACAGCGCCGCGCAGATAGCCGAAGGGCGACTCGGCCATCAATTTGTACTTGAGCGGGATAAGCGCGGGAACGCGCCCATGCATCGAGCGGGCAATAAGCTCCAGCGCGGGAGTCTTACGCGTCTTGTGTTTGAATTCGTTGTGTTCCTGACGGCCCAACTGTTTGCGCCGCGCCTGACCAAGATTGCGCCGTTCCTTGGGAGTTGCACATTGCATGAGCCGGAAGATACAACGCCGGGGCCCGGCGGCGCAAGGCGCAATATGCGAACGAGTCCTAGTCGCGCATAAACTGTGTTCAAAGATGCTAACTTCAACTCGTACTTAAAATGTGCAAGATGGAGTTAGTCAGCTGCAATCCTTCTTGTCAGAGCACTGTATTTCGCCGGAGTATTACTTCACTTCAGCCAGAGCCGCCTTCTCCAATGCGACGCCGCTTGGGCGAAGCGTGACCCAGTCGGTTTGCACGCGGTCCCATCCCTGAATCAGGAAACCGTATGACTCGAAGAGATGACGGATCTGAGGTCGATGCCATCCGGCAATCTCTTCGAGGATTGGCACCAGTGTGGGCAGGGCGTTGTCGCTGAGCACCGTCCGCTTGGCGATCTGCGCCACCAGTTTTGATTCCGAAACAGCAATGGTAAAGCCGTCGCGCCGATTCACTTGCAGCATCACATGAATATCGGAGCTTCCGTCACCGACATAAACCACGTGGTCGGCGGGAAGGCCGAGCTCTTCTATCAGTTGCTCGAGGCGCGCAACTTTTCCATAGCCGGCCGTGGCGCGCACCAGGCTTTCAATCTCGCCCGAAGCCTTGTACTTGAACTCGGTGCCGAAGATGTGGTCCTGGGGCACGATCCCTTCGAGCGCCGACTGAATCACTTCTACCGGCGCGGCGGAGAGGACATAAAAATCGAAGTGGAAGCCGTCAATGCGCCGGTCAAGGATTTCGTAGACCTGCTTAATGTTTTCCTTGAGGCGGATGCGCTTGCCCGCTTCATACAAGTGCTCGCGCCGCACTTGAGAATGGAAGGCCGGATCGTGCAGGAGTAGGTACGAAAGCTCGGCGCCCTGCTGAACAAGGTTCAGGTTCGCCATGCCCCAGGCCTTGTGCTCGAACTCAGACACGGAGATGCCCAGCATCTCGCTCAACACGTAGCCCGTGTCGTTGAACGTCAATGTCTTGTCGAAATCGCTGGCAAAAAGAAAGTGTTTACGATGTTCGTTAGCCATGTTTTATTTTAATGCATTTTTCGATTTAATGCCGCCCATGTCAATGCCAACCGCAGATGAATTTCCTGCGGTCAGCATTAATGACATTTATTACAGTGATGTTACGCGCTACTACTTTTTCTGATCGCGATTGGCTGACTCAGCCCAGAATTGCCAGAATTTCATGACGATATCCACTCCGCGCGCATAGCCGGAGTCTGACTCGATCAGCACCGGAATTGTAAACATGCGCAATTGATCTTGTATATAAACTCCCTGGGTCGAGCCGACGCTAACAGCAATCGCAAATACGTTC
>JBAPYY010000162.1:0-1935 GCA_049284975.1 Occallatibacter sp. | reverse complement strand
GCCGATGACCGCACGCGCAAGCGGAGCATATTGTTCGCTCCCGGCTTCCAACCCAAGCGCCATCGGAATCATGCCGAGCAAGGTTGCCAGAGAGGTCATCAGAATTGGCCGTAGCCGAATCCTGCAAGACTGAATAACTGCTTCCGACAGCGTAAGTCCCTGTCTGTGAAGAGTGCCGGCGAATTCAACTATTAGGATGCTGTTCGAAACCACGATGCCGGTCATCATGATCACCCCCATCAACGACATGATGTTCAGCGTGCTTCCAGTGAAGAGAAGGATCAAGACAACACCAGCCAGACCGGGCGGAATAGCCATGAGAATGATGAATGGATCAATAAAAGATGTGAACTGGGTCATCAGGATCAGGTAAACCATCAGCACCGCCAGGATAAGGCCTACTCCAAATTCCTCGAACGACCGGTTCATGCTGACCACGGCGCCGCGGAGATTCAGCACTGTGTTCTTATCCGTCTTAGTGCTGGCCAAAAGCTTCTTGATATCACTTCCAACTCCCTGCAGCGCCTCTGTCTTGGTGGAAACGTAAATGTCAATTACCGGGCGAATCTGGTAATGGTCCACTTCTGTAGGCGTATTGATCAGCTTGATATTCGCAACTGAACTTAGAGGCGTATATCCTGCCGTGTGGTCGCCTCTCCACAGTCTCCGCGCGTCATCGGTTGACTCATGAGCCTCCTGCATCGGGCTGTAACCCGCAGGCTGAATGCCGCGCAAGGGAATGTTCTCGAAGTCCTCCATAGACATATTGTTAAGCACACTTTTTGCATATTGGACCGTTACCATGTAATTATTCCCAGTCTTCGGGTCAATCCAGTAACTCGGAGCGATCATGCCGTCAGATGTCATAGCAGTAATCACGTTCTGCACCACGTCCTTGGCGGTGAGTCCAATCAAACTTGCCTTTTCGCGATCAATGTTGAGCGCAATGCCTGGGTAATCCAAATCCTGGGGAATGTAAACCCCACTCACATTCGGCATCGCTTTGATCTTCTCAGAAAGGTTCTTGGCCAATGAATAGGCGCCGGCCATATCCATCGAACCAACCTGAACATCAATCGGAGCCGGAAGTCCCTGATTGATCACGCCATCCACCAGGCCGCCTGCCTGGAAGTAGGTTGAAAGCTCAGGCATTTCACGCGAGATTCTTTCCTGCACTCGCCTCATGTACTCATAACTGCCGACACTGTGCTTTTCCTTAAGACTGGTTTGGACAAAGGCCGTGTCCATCGAAGCATTGGTGGTATAGATCGCGGAAAGGTCGGGATAAACGCCGATATTGGAGACAATCATATCCAGATCTCTTGGTGGAACAACGCTCCGTATAATGTTCTCGACCTTTGCGATGTAGTCGTTGCTAACCTCGAGGCGTGTGCCGCTTGGCATTCTCACGTTGATGATGAACTGTCCTGGATCAGTGCGGGGAAAGTACGCGCGGCCCAGAAAGGGAAGCGTCCCTGCGAGTACGAGCACTACGCCGCCGAGAATCACTGCAGCAGTGAAACCGGGGCGGCGCATCGCCCGTTTTGCAAGACTCTCGTACCAGTCGAGCATTGCCTCATACTTGTTGTTGAACGTTTTTTCGAAACTAGCGAAGAAGCCGAGATGTGCTTTCTTGGAATCTTTGTCCTCGTGCTTCAAGCGCACGAATCTGGCGCAGTAAAGCGGCACCACGGTCATGGCAAAGAAGTAGGACGCAAAAATCGATAGCACCACGCCTAAGGCCAACGGAGTGAAGATGTATTTGCTGATGCCATTAAAAAATGTCACCGGAAAGAACACGATCGAGGTTGTAAACGTGGCAGCCAAGACCGCCATTGATACTTCGGTTCCACCCTTCTCCGCGGCCACCTCAGGCGATTCCCCCATCTCCATATGCCGAAAGATGTTCTCAAGCACAATGACGCCGTTATCGAT
>JBAPYY010000161.1:0-2302 GCA_049284975.1 Occallatibacter sp. | reverse complement strand
CTTGACACGCTGAAGACCGAATTGCGCGAGGGGCTTACCGAGAACAAGCTGCTGAACAAGGAGATCGACTCCAAGATCAACATTACCGACGCGGAGATTACGGGCTACTACTCGGCGCATAAGGCGGACTTCAACTTCATTGAGCCGAAGTACAACCTGGCCCGCATTGTAGTGACCAACGCGCCCACGCAACAGTCCACCAACCTGCAGAACAACAAGGCCTCCAGTGAGGCGGATGCGAAGAGCAAGATCCAGTTGCTGCACCAGAAGCTGGAGAACGGCGAGGATTTCGCCGTGCTGGCGGCGAACTATTCCGAAGATAACTTTGCATCGAATGGCGGCGACATGGGCTTTGTAACCGAATCGCAGCTGCACGACGCCAGCCCGGAAATTTACGACGCCATCACCAAGTTGAAGCCGGGCCAGTTTACCCAGGTTCTTCTCTCCAACGCCGCGCCCCCCCAGAAAGGCCATGTGCCAACGAGTTATGCCATCTACAAGCTGATCTCGAAGGAAGCTGCGGGGCAGAGGACGCTGAATGACCCGAGCACACAGCAATTCATCCGGCAGAGCCTGAGGAACGGCCATGCGGAGCTGCTGAAGAATGCTTACTTTGAAGTGCTGCGCGACGACGCCAAGGTGCACAACTACCTGGCGGACCAGATCCTGAAGGAAGGCGCGAAGTAAACCGCGCTTTTTCCCCCTTATTCAGAATTCTTCTGCTATGCCGATTGCCGGCTCCGGTAAGGTGAATTGCCTTGCCCGCGATCACGGCGGCTGCACAGCCAGCGGCCTGTTGTCCGGCGGCAACTGTGGTGACAATTGGGCGGTTCCCCGGTTCGCGTGATGACGATTTCACCGTTGGCACCGCCCCGGCGGGGCTGACTGGCTATGGCTGGTTCGTATCCCACGCTGAAGCGCGGGCATAACCACCGCTGCGCGACCGGCGCGTCGGCGATCTGCAGGTGCAGAGAGATGCGGATGGACGCAGCGCAAAACGGCCTCCGCGCGGGGCGGAGGCCGTTGGGGCGTGCCGTGAAGAGGCGGCCGCTACTTCATATTGCCGTTGGAATCCATGGTGATGCCGCCAGGGCCGGCGTTCTTCTTTTCTTCATTGGCCTTGCGGGTACCCATTGCCTTGGTGCGCCAATCTTCGGCTTTGGCGACGTCATCCTTGCGGGCAGCGTCATCGCCGTAGTCGACATCGGCCTTGCGGCGATAGATGAGGTTGAGATAGGCCATGGCGTCGTCGTAGTTGGCGCGGTTGGCGACGGCCTGGTTGAGATACTGCAGGCCTTCCTCGACCAGCTGCGCGTTTTCGGCCTTGATGGCTTCCATGACCTTCTTGGGCGCCTTGGCGTTGCCTTCACCGTCGTCGTTGATGCCGGCAGTGGCCAGTTCCTTGAGGGTGTTCTCGTGAGCCAGGGTCCAGTCGATGACGCCGATGGTGTAAGCGGCTTCAGGGTCCTTGGGATCGACGGCGAGAACCTTCTTCTGCCACGCCTTGGCATCATCAAATTTCTTGATGCTGTAATAGATGCCGGCAATCTGCTTGAGGCTGTTGACATCGTTGGGGTCCTTGGCGAGGACCTCCTGGAAGATGCTGATGGCCTGCTGGGCGGTGTTCAGGTTGTCAGGGGTATCGAGGCCGGGCACGACGTTCTGTGCGAGGGCGGTGGCGAGATAGGTTTTGGCCATGGGCAGGCTTGGATCAAGCTGCGTGGCTTTCTGGAAGTGCCCGATCGCCTCTTCATAGCGGGCGCTCTTGTAAGCTTCCACTCCCTTGTTCAGTTGATCACGGGCGGCGAGGCGGTTGCACCCGCTCATGGAAAGCACCATGCCGGCCAAGACCACCGCGAGCGCCGAAGTACGTGCGGGTCCATTCATGTTCGTATCCTTCTCCTTCAGGTGGCATTTTTGTTATACGCCCCTGGAATCTCATTCAACTGGCTGCGGATGGGAGTAACCGAAACCAGAACTCAAAATTGTACTCCTGTTTCCGCCGCGGAACCTATCTCCGCGAACGGGGCCGGAATTTACCGGAAACCTTGGGCCATGAATCTGTCCCATGTTCCGGGTGACCGACCTGGTGACTGAGCAGCATCGAGCCAAGGACACCGGACGCTTGCCGGATGGCAGTTGCCGGATGCACAGAAAAGCATCCCGGGCAAGGGATGCGGGCAGAAGCGGCCGGCTTACTGGCCGGCCATGATCTTGGGCGTCATGAGACCGATGTGATCGACGTTGGCCGCGCGGCCGATGTCGATGACTTCGGCAACATAGGCGAAGTTGACATCATCAT
>JBAPYY010000160.1:0-8679 GCA_049284975.1 Occallatibacter sp. | reverse complement strand
CGCCCACGCACGGCTCCTTTCCCTGCGGCCGAAAGACGCCAAAGGGCAGATTCTGAATCGGAAAATCAGCGCCGGCAAAGTTGGCGGATTCGACCCAGCTCTTCGCCGTAGAACCGTGTGTTTCGTCCAGAAGAGGTTTCATAGAAGGTCAAGGAGACGCAGATCGTCAACGGGTTCAATGAAGGAACAGAAGCGAAGCGAAAATTTGGAAATCCAGCCGCGCATCAGCGAGGCCGCTCCGGCTCAGTCTATACTCTCGTCAGCCTACGCCGTCTATAGAAAAGTTAATGACTGCACGGCTTCTACGCGGCAGTCAGCCGGTTGAATTGTTTCCGAGCGCATTGCTTCCGCTTCACAAATCAAACTTCTTTCCCAGTTTCTGCCAACATTCGAAATACTGTTCATCGAGTTCCGAAGTCTCGAGCGCGAACTTTGTCGGTTGGCAGACAAAGCGCGTCTCAAACATGAATGCCAGCGTGTTGTCCTGATAGACCGGTTTCAACTCGGCATTGCTGGCACGCTCGAAGGTTTCCGAATCGGGCCCGTGACCGGCCATGCAGTTGTGCAGGCTGGCGCCGCCCGGAACAAACCCCTCGGCCTTGGCATCGTATTCTCCGCGGATCAAACCCATAAATTCGTTCATGAAATTGCGATGAAACCACGGCGGACGGAAGGTGTGCTCGGCGACCATCCAGCGCGGCGGAAAAACAACGAAATCTAGATTGGCGGTACCCGGAATTTCTGAGGGCGCGGTCAGCACTGTGTAAATGGACGGATCGGGATGGTCGAAACTGACCGTGTTGATGCAGTTGAAGTTTTTCAGGTTGTACTTGTAGGGCACATAGTTTCCGTGCCATGCGACGACGTTGAGCGGTGAATGATCGATGGCCGCTTCCCACAGTCTTCCTTGAAATTTGGAGACTAGCCGGAAGTCGCCCTCGCGTTCTTCAAAAGCTGCCACAGGCGACAGAAAATCGCGCGGATTCGCCAGCCCGTTGGCGCCAATCGGCCCCAGATCCGGTAGGCGAAGCAGCGCTCCGTAGTTTTCGCAAACGTATCCGCGAGCTTGTTTGTCCTTGAGCTCGACGCGAAAACGGATGCCGCGCTGAATTACCGCGATCTCGCCGGGCTCCGCTTCAAGAATGCCCATCTCGGTGCGCAACAGCAATCGCCCCAACTGCGGAACGATCAACATTTCGCCGTCGGCGTTCAAAAAGAAGCGATTCGTCATCGACGCGTTGGCTGCGTAGATGTGGACCGCAACGCCCAAGTGGGTGTGGGCGTTGCCGTTGCCCGCCATGGTTATCAGGCCGTCAACAAAGTCCGTGCGCTCGGCGGGGATGGGAATGGGACGCCAGCGCAATTGATTTGGGGGCGCAGGAACCTCGTCAAAAGGTGCAGAGCGCAGCCTTCCCTGGGCGATTTGCGCGAAAGGTTTGTGCGCCACCGAGGGACGAATCCGATAAAGCCAGGTTCGGCGGTTGACCGCGCGCGGAGCCGTGAACGGCGTGCCGCTCAACTGCTCCGTATACAAACCGTGCGCGACTTTCTGCGGCGAGTTTTGTCCCTGCGGCAAAACGTTCTCGACTGCTTCGCTGGCAAACTCATTGCCGAAGCCGGATTGGTAGCGCAACGCTGCACGCTCCGCATTACTGGATTGTCTCTTGGTCATGGCTTTGTTCGGCGCGGGTTAGAGGTTTCCCCGCCGCGCCTGCTCCAGTTCAATGGATTCAAATAGCGCCTTGAAGTTCCCTTTGCCAAATCCGCGGCATCCTTTGCGTTGAATGATTTCGAAGAATAGGGTCGGACGATCTTCGACCGGGTTGGAAAATATCTGCAAGAGGTAGCCTTCATCGTCGCGGTCCACGAGAATGCCCAGCTTGCGCAACTGATCGATGGGCTCTTCTATCTCGCCAATTCGCATCGGCAGCGCCTCATAATAACTGTCGGGAACGCGCAGAAAATTCATCCCGTTGTGCTGCAGTTTACTCACTGTCGAAAGAGCATCGCTGCAGCGCAGGGCGACATGCTGTGCGCCGGCGCCACCATAAGCTTCGAGGTATTCGTCTATCTGGCTTCGTTTGCGCCCCGGCGCAGGCTCGTTGATGGGAAATTGCACCGAATGGGAATCGTCTGACATGACGATGCTCATCAACGCGCTGTACTCGGTAGAGATGTCTTTGTCGTCGAATGTGATGTAGCGATGGAAGCCGAAGACATTCGCGTAGTAGTCGGCCCAAGACTGCATCTTTCCTTCTTCAACGTTGCCCACGATGTGGTCGATGCGCAGAATGCCGCAATCGTCAGCCGCGATGGGAGCCGCGATGAAGCCTGGCAGAAACGGCCCTTTGTAGTTCTTGTAGGAGATCAGGGAGTGGATCGTGTCGCCGTATGTATGTACTGCTGCGCGGCGGATGGCGCCATGCTCATCGGCCTCGTCGTGAGGCTCGGCGGCCGGCCTTGCGCCACGGCGAACAGCTTCGGCAAAGGCCTGATCGGCGTCGTCCACTTCAAAGGCGATGTCACGCACGCCGTCGCCATGCCGGCGAATATGATCGGCGGCCTCGTCGTCGGGAGACAGCGGCGTGGTCAGAAGAAGATTTGCCTTGCCCTGGCTCATCGCATAGGATGTGCGCTTCCGCTGCCCGGTCTCCAGTCCGCTGTATGCGACCTGCGAAAAGCCGAATCCCTTGCGATAGAAATAGGCAGCCTGGCGGGCATTGCCCACCCAGAACTCGACGTGGTGAACGCGCTTGAGCTTGATGGGGTTTTCCATTCAAGTTTCCTCGCAATCAATGTAATTCATTTGCGCGCGGCCCGCACTGCACGAGATTTCCTGCATCAATCTTTAAACCGGGCGCGATTTTCGTAAACACCATATCGAAAGAAAAAATATGTTTTAGAAGTAGATTCTAAGGGTAGAATGTGGCCATGGCTTTCGATTATTCATATCTCGATGAAACGAACTGGAAAATTATCGCGGAGCTGCAGCAGAATGGCCGCATCTCGTTTGCTGAACTAGGCAGGCGGGTTGGGCTTACGCTGCCCGCCGTAGCCGAGCGTGTCCGCAAGATGGAGGACGCCGGCGTCATCACCGGTGTCCACGCCGAGATTGATCCCGCAAAAGTCGGCCTGCCGATAGCCGCATTCATTCGCGTCAGCGTCGTGGGCGATGTGCTTGCGCGGGTTAATAAGACGGTGCGCGAGATGCCCGAAGTATTGGAGTGCTATCGCGGCACCGGCGCCGACTCCTTTACGCTCAAGGTGGCGGCCGAATCTGTTGAGCATCTGGAGAGCCTGATTGATAAGCTGACGCCATTCGGTACCACTTCCACTTCGATTGTTCTCTCAACTCTGGTGAGCCGCCGTACCCTGACACGGCGTCTTCTAGGCGTCCGCAAGAAGTGATTCAGCGCCGGGGCGTGAATCTCCAATAACGGCCGCAGCGCTCATGGCAGATCAAAAAACATTGCGCTTGTTCATTCACTGTGCTTAGGATGGTTCTGTTCGCTGCACTGACGAGGAATCTCGACGCATGACAGCAACTCCAGCGGAGAGAAAATCGGCGATGACGAAGCTGTGGCCGGATGCGCACGCCGCACTGGAAGGGATCGTGCGTGACGGAATGCTGTTGGCGATTGGCGGCTTTGGCCTCTGCGGCATTCCCGAATCGTTGATCGTCGCGTTGCGAGACAGCCGGGTTCGCAACCTTACTATCGCCAGCAACAATGCAGGTGTGGACGACTATGGGTTGGGGCTGCTGCTGCAGACGCGGCAGATCAAGAAAATGATCTCCAGCTATGTAGGCGAAAACGCGGAGTTCGAGCGGCAGTTTCTCTCCGGCGAGTTGGAGGTGGAGTTTTGTCCGCAAGGGACGCTGGCCGAGCGGATGCGCGCGGGCGGCGCAGGCATCCCCGGCTTCTACACGCGCACAGGAGTTGGTACCTTGATCGCCGAGGGCAAGGAGCACAAGGAATTCGACGGAGTTACCTACATTCTGGAACGCGGTATCTTCGCCGACCTGGCGTTGGTGAAGGCATGGAAGGCCGATCTCTACGGCAATCTTGTCTATCGGCGCACCGCGCGCAACTTCAATCCCAGCGCCGCTACCTGCGGAAAGATCACCGTGGCCGAGGCGGAGATTGTCGTCGAGCCGGGAGAGATTGACCCCGACGAGATTCACACGCCGGGCATTTTCGTTCATCGGTTGGTGCATAATCCCAATCCTGAAAAGCGGATTGAAAGAAGGACCACGCGGGAGGGATAGGTCAGTGGCCTGGACACGTTATCAGATGGCCGCGCGCGCAGCGCAGGAGTTGCACGAGGGCTTCTATGTCAACCTCGGAATCGGCATCCCCACACTAGTCGCGAGTTATATTCCCGGGGGAATGACAGTGGTGTTGCAATCGGAAAACGGACTGCTCGGCATGGGGCCGTTCCCTCGCGAGCAGGAAGTGGACGCCGATTTGATCAACGCGGGCAAGGAGACTGTGACCATGGTTGCGGGCGCTGCGATTTTTTCCAGCGCCGACTCCTTCGCCATGATTCGCGGCGGGCACATCGACCTGGCGATTCTCGGCGCCATGCAGGTCTCTGAGCGCGGCGACCTGGCGAATTGGGTGGTCCCTGGCAAGCGCGTGAAAGGGATGGGCGGGGCCATGGATCTTGTCTCAGGCGTGCAGCGGGTCATTGCTCTGATGGAGCACACCGCGCAGGACGGCAGCCCCAAACTGCTACGCCATTGCATCTTGCCGCTGACCGGCGCAGGCGTGGTTCAGCGTGTCATCACCGATCTCTGCGTGGTGGATATTACCCCCGACGGCTTCGAAGTAAATGAGTTGGCGCCCGGCGTTACGCGCGAACAGGTGAAGCGACAGACGGACGCACCGGTACGTTTCCGCGGGTCATTAAATTAGTTAGCGCCGTCACTCTTTCCATACGGGCTTTCGTTTTTCCAGAAAGGCCGCGACTCCTTCACGAAAGTCCGCCGTCTCGCGCGCTTGCGCACTGGCCTCCTTCGCCAGGGCAATTGCCGCATCGAGCCACAGCTTGTTCTGTGCTGCCATCAGCCGCTTGGTCGCAGCCAGCGCAGTGGGACTGTTGGCGGCCAGGGTTCTGGCCAATGTCTCTACACGTCCTTCCAATTCATCAGCCGGCAACACCTCGTTCACCAATCCCAGGCGATGTGCCTCGGCCGCATCGAAAAGGCGTCCGGTCAACAGCAGATCGCGCGCTCGCTTATCGCCGATTTGCAACGCAAGAAATGCCGAGACCATAGCCGGCACAAACCCGATGCGAACTTCCGTATAGCCAAACTTCGCCGCGGGCTCGGCCAGCGTAAAGTCGCAAATAGTCGCGAGGCCAACTCCTCCGGCAATGGCTGCGCCCCGCACCGCCGCGATGGTAGGCAGGGTCAGCTCATACAGCGTGCGAAAGAGCAAGGCGATGCGCTCGGTGTCAGCTTGGTGCTCGGGCTCGGTCTTGTTGTTCATTTCCTGCAAAGCCGATAGATCAAGGCCTGAACAAAAAACTCCGCCAGCGCCGCGCAGTACCAGTGCCCGACAACCGGAGGTCGCTGCCTCTTCCAGTGCCGCAATCAGTTCCAACTGCATCTCTGGCGTCATTGCGTTGCGGCGCTCAGGACGATTCAGAGTGATCGTCCGCACCGCACCTTTGTCGGCAATCAGAATCGTCGCGTCTTCCAAATCGTTCTCCCAAACTTCCTGAACATCACTGCGTCCTTGGGCCGAATCTGCTCGCAAGATCAGCGCTGGATTCGATCAGTGGTTCGAGCGGTTCGAGGGCCGGCAGCGCGGCTCCCAGCGACTTCAGCTCGTCAATCAGAATCTCGGTGGGAATATTGCCCACCAGCGCATCTTGAGCGAAGGGACATCCACCCAGCCCGCCGATGGCCGAGTCGAAGCGTCTGCACCCGGCTTCATAAGCCGCGCGTATCTTCGCCGCAGCCTCAGCCGGCCGCGCGTGAAGATGCACACCGATCTCGACCGCATTTCCGTCGGCAAACGCACGGGCAACGGTCTCTCCGATGCGCTCAGGCGCTGCCAGTCCCACAGTATCAGCCAGCGTAATCTGTCGGACGCCGGTGTCGATCAGCAGTTCGCACGCGTCTGCAACTTCATCCACGCTCCATGCGTCGCCATAGGGATTGCCGAAGGCCATCGAGATGTAAGCCGTCACATTCACTCTTGCTTTATAAGCCAATTCACCCACAGTTTCCAGAGCATCGAGCGATTCTTCGGGAGTCTGATGCTGATTGCGCCGTAGAAACTCGGGCGAAATCGAATAAGGAAAGCCCAGCGTCTGCACAGCGCCGGTGGAGATTGCCCGTTCCGCGCCCTTGGCATTCACCACAACTCCGATAATCTCAACGCCGTCGGGAGCATCGAGCGATTGCAGCACCTGCTCGGCATCGGCCATCTGCGGCACCGCCGCCGGCGATACAAAACTTACCGCATCGATGTGAGTAAAGCCGGCAGTTATGAGCTTACGCAGATAACTTGTTTTCAATTCCAGAGGTATCTGCGAAGGCAGTCCCTGCCATGCATCACGCGGGCATTCTATGATCTTGACGGAATTGCTCATCGCCAGTCCCTGAGTTAAATGAGAGCGCGGCCGACGTTACCCGCGCGAAGGATGCAGTTTGAGAACCTCGCGTGCGATAACCATCCGCTGAATCTCGCTGGTGCCTTCGCCGATGGTGCATAGTTTCACATCGCGATAGAACTTCTCTACCGGATAATCCTTGATGAACCCGTAGCCGCCAAACAACTGCACCGCCTCGTCGCAGATGCGCACAGCCACCTCGCTGGAAAAAAGCTTTGCCATGGACGACTCACGGGTTACTGTCCGGCCATGATCCTTCAATACAGCGGCTCGCTGTGTCAAGAGACGCGCCGCGTCCAGTTCAGTTGCCATATCCGCTATTTTCCATTGGATACCCTGAAACTCCGCGATGGTCTTGTCAAACTGACGCCGTTCCTTCACGTACTTCAGTGCGGCGTCGAGCGCGCCACGCGCCATTCCCAACCCCAGCGCGGCAATCGAGATTCTACCGCCGTCGAGAACGCGCATGGCGTCAACGAAACCTTCGCCTTCAGAGCCCAGTAGATTTTCCGCAGGTATCTCGCAGTCCTCGAAAATCAGTTCGCTGGTGTTACTGGCGCGTAGTCCCAGTTTATTTTCTTTCTTGCCTGCGCGAAATCCAGGCGTACCTTTCTCCACCACGAATGCTGAGAGCCCACGCGTGCCCTTGGTCTTGTCGGTCACCGCGACCACCACGATGGCGTCGGCGTAATGGCCATTCGTGATAAATGTTTTTACACCGTTCAGCAAATAGCGGTCGCCTTTTTTCACGGCAGTGGTTTTGGCGTTGCCGGCGTCGGAGCCCGCGCCGGGCTCGGTCAAGCCCCACGCCGCCAACCACTCACCTGTCGCCAGTCGCGGAATGTACTTCTTCTTCTGTTCCTCGTTGCCCGCAAGAAAAATATGGTTGGTTCCCAGAGAATTGTGCGCGGCCACCGTGATTCCTACGGACCCATCGACTGCCGAAAGCTCTTCGATGGCCAGCACGTAGTCCACATAGCCAAGGCCGGTGCCGCCGTACTCAGGAGGAAAAATCATTCCAAGCAATCCCATCGTGCCTAGCTTCTTGATGACGGCCAGAGGAAACTCGCCGGCTTCGTCCCATGCCATCCGATGCGGCAAGATCTCCCGCGCCGCAAACTCGCGAATCTCCCGGCGCAGATGTTCCTGGTCTTCCGTCAGTAAAAACGGATACAAGCTCTCAGGCGAATCCAACGTACCGTTCATGAGATCGCTCCTTTTCTGGCGGCGCGTATTGCACCGAATGGACGATTGAACGATTCTTCCTCAGGGGCTAAACAGGCTGCGGAAAAGCTCGATATTTCGGGTGTAATTGCGGAAAACATCCTTCCAGGGCTAAAGCCCGCGTTGATTTTGCTGGCTTTGTGCGGGGGTTGAAACCCCCGCCTCCCTCCGTTTTGAGTTTTTCCGCAGCCTGTAAAGCCCGTGTTGATTTTGTTCCCCTTGTGGCACCCTTCGACTTCGCTCAGGGCAGGCCTTAAATCCGTGCCCTTTCAAAACTTCGACTTAATCAGAACTTACTTAAGTCTGCATGACGCCGGGATTGAAGCAGGCAATCTCGGGATTCAAGGCGCAGGCATCAAGCGCCTTCATCAGCGTCTCGCGCGTCTGGGCCGGATCGATTATCGCGTCAATCCAGAGACGGGCGGCGCCATAGCGCGGATCGGCCTGCGCATCATAGGCGTTCTTGATCTCGTCGAAGACGGCCTTTTTCTCGGCCTCCGAGAGATGCTTTCCGCCGCGCTCCATTTGTTTGGCGCGCACACCGGCCAGCGTATTAGCCGCCGAGTCGCCGCTCATCACCGCGTAGCGCGCCGTCGGCCACGCAAACAAAAATCGCGGATCGTATGCCTTGCCGCACATCGCATAGTGGCCCGCGCCGAAGCTCCCTCCCACGATCACGGCAATCTTCGGCACCACGCTGGTGCTCACCGCTGAAACCATCTTCGCGCCCGCGCGAATGATGCCCGACCACTCCGCGTCCTTGCCCACCATAAACCCATTTACATCGTGCAAAAAAATCAGCGGAATCAGATTTTGATTGCAGTCCATGAT
>JBAPYY010000159.1:0-3428 GCA_049284975.1 Occallatibacter sp. | reverse complement strand
GTTCACTGCTCTCGATTGTGTCCATTACATGCGACTGGACGATGAACAGATCCTTCCACCCGTCGTTGTCGTAATCCATGAAACTTACGCCCCAGCCCGAATGCAACAGAGTGATTGGTCCGAGTCCCAGGATGGAAGTTGAGTAATCGAACGTGCCATCTTTAAGGTTTGTGAAAAGAGCGAATCTTTGGTGGGCCAAATCCGTAATGACGATGTCAGGCCAGCCGTCATTGTTGTAGTCCTTGAAGTCAACTCCCATTCCTGAAAAGGCATGGCCATCGCCGTCGAAACCTATGCCTGCAGCCAGCCCAACCTCCTCAAAGGTTCCATCGCCCCGATTGTGAAACAGGTATTGCGGGATCGCATCGTTGGCGATAAGGATGTCCATCCAGCCATCACGGTCATAATCAGCGATAGCGACGCCCAGTCCCTTGCCAGGCTTGTCTATACCAGCCTTGTGAGACACTTCGGTGAATTTTCCGCCACCATCGTTATGAAACAGCAAGACCGATTCAGGCTTGAATTTATCAGGATGGCAATACCCTCGGGAACCGTTGGAATCGGCGCAAAAAATGTCATCGAAGTCGTACTGCATGTAGCGCGCGACGATCAGATCGAGACGCCCATCGTTGTCATAGTCCACCCAGGCAGCGCTGGTCATCCATCCCGAGCCTGCAACGCCCGCGGAATCGGTAACATCGGTGAACGTTCCATCGCCATTGTTGTGGTAGAGCGTGCTACGCCCGTATCCGGTGACATAAAGGTCTTCGAAACCGTCGTTGTCGTAGTCTCCAACAGCCACTCCAGTGGAATAGCCATATCCGGTGAGACCAGCTTTTTCAGTCACATCTTCAAAGGTGCCGTCTGGTTTCTGATGGTACAGGCGGTTCCAGTACTTTTGTCCGTCTTTCTTGGGAACCGCCCCTTTGGGCATTGGGTCAGTGATCAGCGCACCGTTGGCCAAAAAGATGTCGAGCCGACCATCGTTGTCGTAGTCGAACAGCGCAACTCCTGAACCCATGGTCTCCGGGAGGTATTTCTTCGCAGTCGGGGACGCTTGTTGGCGGAAATGAATGCCCAATCGTTCTGTGGCATCGATAAAGTTCCCGGCCACCGAGGGCGCTTGGCCGCGCACAGGGAAGAACCCCGTGACGGCAACCGCGATAACAAGAGCTGGACAGATTGCCTGTCCAATCCTGGGGCGAGAGTTCTTCATTAAAGTTAAGGCGTGTGCAGCTAAAGCTGAGGCGTGCGCAATGCAACCATTGTAATCCCCGCGATCGTCGCCGAGGTGCCGAGTGTTCCGTGAAGAAACATCAAAGTGTTCGATTGACATAGAAACAAACATGAGAATATCATTTTTCATGCGAATAGAAAAGTACTACCGATACACTGAAACGTCTTGGGAGCCGCCTTGCAACATGGCGTCCGCGACTCGCGCGTACCATGACGTTTCGGCTTAATCCGTACTGCTGGCCTTCCGGTCTCGAAAGCCAGCCTGCTTTTGGTCGCGGTTAAGGGAACTTATTCGGGGGAAACATGCAATTCAGAACGTTTCTAGGTTGTCTGGCGCTGCTAGCGGCTGATTGTTGCACGCTGGCCGGACAACAGGCTCAGGACAATCGGAGCACCTCCGGGATCCAGACAATTTATATCATTCCGAGTAGCCACTGGGATCTGGGCTTCAAACTGCCCCCGCAAGAACAACTCGACGACATCAAGCCGCACCTGGACGCTGTGATCCGCACAGCGAAGCAGGATCCGCAGTTCCGCTGGGTGATTGAGAGCGCCTGGCAAGTGCAGGCCTGGCTGGATCGGACCAAGGATCTGCAGGCGATTCAGGACTTGGCGAGCCTTGTCCGAAGCGGGCAGATCGAATTGTCCGCGTCATGGGGCAGCGAGCACACGGAGTTCATGGGAACCGAGCAGCTCAACCGGATCGTCGATTTGTCGCGAGATATCGAGAAGCGTCTGGGCGTAACAACCGATCTGGCCATGATGGACGATGTGCCGGGATTCACGTTGCGGCTACCCCAGGTACTAGCGCGCAGCGGAGTCCGCTATTTTGTGACCGGCTCGAATCTGGAATTTGGCGGGGGCACGAGCCTGCATCCGGGCAAGATGCCGTTTCATTGGCGGTCTCCAGATGGAAGCACGGTGCTGACGTGGGAGACCGGCAGCAAGAACGGCGGATACACCGAGGCTATGGCGGATTATTATCTCGATCCTACTGCCCACTACTACAGCGCTCCGGCTGACGCGCACTTTTATCCGAAAGCCTGGAACAACCTGTCTTCTCTCGAAATTATGCAGCGCGGTGTAGACAAACTTCTGGCGGAATACCACAAAGCAGGCTACCCGTACGACGCGATGATGGTTCTCTACATGCACGATTTCGTCCCGGCGTCGTACGAGGAGGACGGGTTGTTGCCTGCAGTGCGTGCGTGGAACGCAGCCGGAAAGCAGCCCAAGTTGGTGGTGGCAACCCCCAAGGAGTTCTTCGATTACATGCAGCGTCGCTACGGAGATCCGTTTCCGACTTACGCGGGCGACTTCAGCGGGCTCTGGTCGGAGGTCAAGACGAATTCGCCAGGCATCTCGGGCGATGCGCGCTGGGTGCAGGATTATCTGCCGCAGGCCGAGGCGCTGTGGGCGCTGCTCTCCTTTCGGCCGGGAACACCTTACCCGGCCAACACGATAGCCGATGCCGCGAATAAGATGCTTACCTACGACGAGCACTCAGGCGCGGGCCAGTTGGGCTGGCCTAAGGTCATGACGGTGGCTCAGGTGAACCAGCAGAACCAGGAATACTCCACGTTCGCCAAGACCGCACGCACCGAGACCCGCAACATGATTGCGGTGGGCGTGGGGCAGATGTTCGCCGCGAAGAGCGATCCGGATAAGACTCCGAAGTGCGTGGTCTATAACCCGCTTAGCTGGGAGCGCAGCGGTCTAGCGCGCGTGCATCCTCCCTCCCCCGATCTGGTGCAGGTTCGCGATGCCGTGACGGGCAAGGTTGTGCCCTCGCAGTTGAACATGGATGGGAGCATCAGCTTCACGGCCGACGATATTCCTTCGGTGGGATTTCGCACATATCTTCTTGAGCATTCGACAACGCTGCCCGCAAAGGAGGAAGAGGTCAACGGCGAAATGCTGGAGAACCAGTATTACAAGGTCCGTCTGCGCGCAAAGGACGGGACGGTCGACAGTATCTGGGACAAGTCGGCGAGCCGCGAGTTGGTGAACCCGGAGTCGCCGTATTTTCCGCAGCGCGTGGGCCAACTGAGGCGGCATACGTTTTTGGATTATCTGCCGGACGAGGAATGGAAGCCGAAGGTGCGTCACTTCCGCGGTCCTCTCACGGACGAGTTCGTGATCGTGCGGCCGGGCACCTGGTGGCCGGAGTCGCGGGTCACGCTCGATTCCGG
>JBAPYY010000158.1:0-2179 GCA_049284975.1 Occallatibacter sp. | reverse complement strand
GCTTGGGGCAACACATTGTCGAAACGCTGTTCGCCGGACGCGTATCGAAGGCGCGCGACGGCCAACTGATTTCGGTGTCCGCTTCGGACAGACTGCGCGGACTGTCAACTCCTCAACTGTTTGAATACTTGCGAAAGAAATGGCCTAACGTTGCGCCAAAAACAAAACGAAAGCCTGCAGCACGGAAGGCCTGACTTATTCAGATGTTTCTTGAAATGCGCGCTGCAACGAATCAATTACCAGGCCAAGGCAATCAATAGCGCCCGGCGTGCTTGCCAGAGCATCCGTCATCACAAAGCCATGAACCGTGCCGGGGAATCGCACGCAGGTTACAAGGACCCCGGCGTCACTGAGCCTGCGGGCATAGGCCTCGCCCTCATCTCTTAGTACGTCGTATTCGCTGGTAACAATGAGCGCGGCCGGCAAACGCGATAACTCAGAGCTTGCAGCTCGCAGCGGACTCGCCAAAGGCTCCAGTCGCGTGGCTGCATCGGGAGCGTAGTGATTCCAAAACCACCGCATCGTTTCGCGATCAAGATTGAATCCTTGTCCGAAGGCATCATAGGATGCAGTATTGAAATCGCAATCCAGCACCGGGCAAAGCAGCACTTGCAGCCGAAGGGCAAACTCGCCGCGCCGCGCCGCTAAAAGCGCGACTGCTGCTGCAAGATTCCCGCCGGAACTGTCGCCCGCAACTGCCAACTGCAATGGTTGAATGTCGAGCGCTACGGCGTGGTCATACACATACTGTGTGGCAGCGTAACACTGTTCAACTGGCGTAGGATAATGCGCCTCGGGCGCGCGCGTGTACGACACAAATACCACCGCCGCGTTGACTCCGAGTGCAATCTTGCGCACTAATCGCGCATGGGTCTTCATTTCGCCCAGCACCCAGCCGCCGCCGTGAAAAAACATCACGGCCGGTAGAGGCTCCGTCACATTTCGCGGACGCACAATCTGCAGCGAGTAACCCTGAACATCGATCACCTGTTCGTCTACCGGATAACCAGAGACGTCCGCGGTTTGCATATCCCGCATCAGTGCCCTGGCCTGCGCAATGGAGAATTCGTGCAGGGGCGGGCCTTCTCCTACGTGAAGGGCGCGCAGAAAGCCGCGCGTCTGAGGGTCCATCTTCCGTGGAAATTCCTGATCATTCTCTTCTTGGTTCATTGATTATTTGTCCTTTATGCATTTGCGCGCACAAAAGCTTTTATCGTCGCGCACTTCTTACCGACGGACGGCCCATGAGGGCGTATCACGTATGCGCCCACTGCCGCGGGCACAATGAATGTCTCCGCGTAATGCACTATGAATGGAGGAAAAGCTGCTGTCGGACTTTCCACCGCTGCCTCATCGCCTTCCACAAGGTTCAATACATTCACCGTGCCCTGCGTGTCGTGCGGAACCGGTTTATCAAACCAATGACGCCTGGTTTCGATGAACTCTCGTTCATGCAGCCCGGTGCGTTCTTCCGTCCAGCCGTCGCCTGAAGAAATCTGCTCGACGCGACCGATGAGATTATTCCGCACCCAATCGGTCGTGCGATCCCACTGAATATTCGCCTCGCCATGGTCGATATGAATCGGACGCGGCTTGTCGTCCAGTCCCACACGATCCCAGTCCCACAGCTTAAAGGTAAAAATGTAAGGCGTCGCGCTGATTTCGAGCACCATGCCGTTTTTCCCCGAGCAATGAACCGTGCCGGCAGGAATAAGAAAATGGTCGTGCTTGTGAGCCGGCCAGATGTTTACATACTTCTCGGCGGGAAAGATGAAGCTGCTCTCCTGCGCCGCGCGCAAATCATCCAGCATCTCTGCTGGGTTCGCTCCTTCGCGCAGACCAAGATAAACCGTCGCGTCCTCGCCGGCGTCGAGCATGTAGTAACTCTCATCCTGGGTGTAGTTCATTCCGAACTTATCTTGAATATATTCGGTCAACGGATGAACCTGAAGCGATAAGTTGCCGCCTCCCATCGTGTCAAGGAAATCGAAGCGAATGGGAAACTCCGTTCCGAATCGCGCGTGAACGCTTTCTCCAAGCAATTCATGCGGATGCGCGAACACCAAATCAATCGCGGGAATCTCCACTCGCGTATCGCCGAAGGCGAGCAGCAGGCTGTTCTCCTCCGGAACGCAGTCGAAACACCACGCATGGTTGGGACGGTCGAGTAGAAGATCGC
>JBAPYY010000157.1:0-2021 GCA_049284975.1 Occallatibacter sp. | reverse complement strand
GACGTAGATGTCGTCCGGGCCGGGCAGATAGTTGTAATCCGGCGAACGGAGGAAACCGTAGCCGTCGGGCAGAATCTCGAGCACGCCTTCAGCGAAGATGTGGCCCTCTTTTTCGCTTTGTGCCTGGAGGATCTTGAAAATCAGGTCCTGTTTGCGAAGGCCGCTGGTGCCTGGGATTTCCAGGGTGCGAGCTATGCGTGTCAATTCAGTGATGTTTTTTTCTTTTAGTTCTGCAATGGTCATGTTCACCTGCGAAAGAGTGAGGATGTGAGTGGGAGTATCCGGAATGGGGAAGTGTTCCGGGAACGTACAGGCGGGATTTCAAGGCTGGCGGCCGAACCGCGCCGCGTTGGAAGACTATCCCGAAATCAAGTGGAACACAGGGCACCGGAGTGAGCGGCTGCCTTGAACAGCAGACCGCCAGAAACCGCAGCCTGACTCAACTATACCCTTCGGGATCAAATATCAAGCGGCGCGGCGGGCTTCGACCGGCTCGTGAGCGGATGTCACACGGGGCATCGCAGAGCCGGGGTTAGAGGTTTGGAAACGGCCAAGAACTTCATTGGTAGTATCCTGCAGCCGTGTATTCGGCTTGTGCAGCTTGCGGGTTGCCTTGCTAGCCAGTTGACAGAGCTGGTAGCGATTGGACACATGAGAGAGTGCCCCAAAGACCAAATCAGAACGCATTACAGTATCTCCTTAAAGCAAATTGGCACCAGCCGGACCCGAGGGTCGCCGGCGGTGCAGCAGGGGCGACAAAACAATACGGACCACCCCCAAATTTCCACTACCAAGGCTTAGACGCACAAATGGAGCAACCAGTTCAAAATTCTGACGCACTTTCACAGATTTGGAGCAGGCCTCACACACTATCAGTGAAACAGATTGCCGCCTTGGGAGCCATCCACCCCGTGTTCCCATTCCGGTCGAGATAAACGCACCGGGGCATCAACGAATGAGCCTCAGCTCAATATGATGCGGGAAACGGCAGAAGAGCGCACACAGACACACCAAAATCTCTGCTCTTTAATGGATAGCAATAATGAATGTATAACGAGTTGGCATCGAGGTCAACAATTATTTTGCAGTTAACAGTTAACAGTGAACAGTGTTCCGCAGAGAGTCGAGCTGTAAACGGCAACCATCTGAAAGGAAAGCAGTTGTCAGAGGAAGGAGCCGATCGGTCAGCCGCTGACACCGATACTGCCGACCGCTGCTTTTTACGCCCAATAGCTGCGGTCGAGGGTGCGGTATTGGATGGCTTCGGCCAGGTGGGCGACGGCCAGGTGCTCGGCGCCTTCAATATCCGCGATGGTCCGAGCGACTTTGAGAATCCGGTCGTGGGCGCGGGCGGTCAGGCCCTGTTGTTGCATGGCGCGCTCCAACAGGCGCTCGGCGTCCTCTCCCAGTTCGCAATAGGCGCGAATCTGGCGGGTGGTCATCTGCGCGTTGGAGTAGATTTTCTCGCCGAATTTGCGGAACCGGTCACGCTGCCGTTCGCGGGCGGCCAGCACGCGGGCGCGAATTTCGGCCGAGCCTTCGATGGCCGCCGAGCCACGCAGTTCCTTGTATTTCACCGCCGGAACCTCAATGTGAATATCGATGCGGTCAAGAAGCGGGCCGGAAATTTTGGCCACGTAACGCTGAATCATGGGCGGCGTGCACATGCACTCGCGCGACTTGTCATTGAAATATCCACAAGGACAGGGATTCATGGCCGCTGCCAACATGAAGCGCGCGGGAAAACTGAGAGACATGGAGGCGCGCGCGATGGTGACCGTATAGTCTTCCAACGGCTGGCGCATCACTTCGAGCACGTTGCGCGGGAACTCCGGCAACTCGTCGAGAAAGAGCAGGCCGTTGTGGGCCAACGAGACCTCGCCGGGGCGCGGGATGATTCCGCCGCCAATTAAACCGGCGTCGCTGATGGTGTGGTGCGGCGAGCGGAACGGCCGCTGTGTCACCAGTCCCGCAGCCGCGTCCAGCACGCCTGCGACGGAGTGAATCTTGGTGGTCTCCAG
>JBAPYY010000156.1:0-1972 GCA_049284975.1 Occallatibacter sp. | reverse complement strand
CTTCGGGGTTGATCGCTCGCGATTGACCAAGGAGCTTGAGCGAAGCCTGGATTCTCTGAAGAGCGGTAATGCGCGCTCGCCTGCATTCAGTCCTGCCGTGGTCAAGATGCTCTCTGAAGCGTGGACGGTTGCGAGCATCGATTTTAATGCGGGGAATATTCGCACAGGTTTCACATTGCTTGCACTGGTGGGCAACGATGAGCTTGCCCGGATTGTGAAGGAGATAAGTAAAGAGTTGCAGGCTATTTCCGCAGAGAGTCTGCGGAACAGTTTCTACGATATTGTGGCTGCATCAAGGGAAGATCAGACGAGCCTTGCCAGCGCGGGTGACGGCGGAGAGGAACGTGCCGCTGCAGGAGAGGGCGCGGGGCCGGTTTCCAAGGGCAAGACGCCGCATCTGGATCAGTACACTGTGAACCTGACCGCGAACGCCAAGGCCGGCAAGATTGATCCGGTACTCGGCCGTGACCAGGAGGTGCGTCAGATGATCGATATTCTGATGCGACGCCGTCAGAACAATCCGATTTTGACCGGCGAAGCCGGCGTGGGCAAGACGGCTGTGGTGGAGGGTTTTGCCAATCGCGTTGTCAGCGGCGACGTGCCGCCGGCCTTGCAGGGGATTCATATACACAGCCTTGATCTGGCCCTGTTGCAGGCCGGAGCGGGAGTCAAGGGCGAGTTTGAGAACCGGCTAAAGGGATTGATCAACGAGGTGAAGTCATCGACTGAAAAAATCATACTCTTCATTGATGAAGCTCACACGATGATTGGCGCCGGCGGTCAGGCGGGGCAGAACGACGCGGCCAATCTGCTGAAGCCTGCGCTGGCCCGCGGAGAACTCCGCACCATCGCCGCAACTACCTGGTCGGAATACAAGAAATATTTTGAGAAAGACCCGGCGCTGGCCAGAAGGTTTCAGGTTGTAAAGGTTGAAGAGCCGACGGAAGAGGTTGCTTGTACTATGCTTCGCGGCATCAAAGCGTCGCTTGAGAAACACCACAACCTGCGAATTCTCGATGAAGCAGTTACAGCGACAGTTAGATTGTCGCATCGGTATATTGCGGGCCGCCAACTGCCGGACAAGGCTGTGAGCGTATTGGATACGGCTTGCGCGCGCCTCGCGCTGGGACAAAACTCGACCCCTCCTCGCCTGGAAGATATCCTGCGCCAGATCGACGCTTTCGAAGTGCAACAACGCGTGCTGGAGCGTGAAACGAAGATAGGAGCCGACCACTCCGAGAAATTGACCGAGATAGAGACCCTGCTCACAGCCGCAAAAAGGGATCGGGATATTCTCAAGGAGCAATGGGAAAAGGAAAAGTCTCTCATAGAAAAGATTCGCAAGTTGCAGGAAAGCCTTGAGTCTCCAGAGAATAAGGTTCCAAAAGCGTCGGCAAAACAGAGCGGAGTGTTGGCGTCACTTGCACAGCTTGAAGCGGAACTTACTGCGCTGCAAGGCGAGCAAGGCATGATGCGCGTCTCCGTGGATGCGCAGATTGTTGGCGAGGTCATCTCCGCATGGACGGGAATACCCCTCGGCAAGATGGTGCGCAATGAGATTGAGACAGTGCTCTCGCTCGATGAACACTTGAAGAAGCGAGTGATCGGACAGGACCATGCGCTCTACACGATCGCGCAGAAGATTCTTACCTCGCGAGCGAACCTGGATGATCCGGTGAAGCCGGTAGGGGTATTTCTACTGGTTGGGCCGAGCGGAGTGGGAAAGACAGAGACGGCCATCGCGCTATCTGACGTTCTGTACGGCGGTGAGCGCAATATGATCACCATCAATATGTCGGAATTTCAGGAAGCCCATACGGTTTCAACCTTGAAAGGCTCGCCCCCTGGCTATGTCGGCTATGGTGAAGGCGGCGTGCTAACCGAGGCAGTCAGGCGCAGGCCCTATTCGGTTGTGCTGCTGGACGAAGTCGAGAAAGCGCACCCCGATGTTTTGGAGCTATTCTTTCAGGTT
>JBAPYY010000155.1:0-12825 GCA_049284975.1 Occallatibacter sp. | reverse complement strand
CCGGATCCTGAATCACACTTCCGCTGGTGGAGATATTCGCGCCGGAGATCGTCAATACACCCGCTGCTGTTGATGATACCGTTACGCCGCCCGCGCCAATAGTGATGCCGGCCGCACCCAGCGCGGTATTGAGATCTGTCACATAGTCGGCCACTGTTTCAGGAGAGCCTGTGAATGTCGGTAGCGCTGTGGTTGCCGTACCGCCCGCTGTAGCCGGCGCGGTAATCGTCAGGTTTGTTCCTGCATCAACTGTGGCCAGTTTGCCGGCGCTGGATCCAAAGTCATAGTTCACAGTTGTCACCCCGTCCGCTGTCGTTGAGCCGGCTGGCAGTGTGTCAGGCATGGAGATGTTGTAAGACCAAGTGTTGGTTCCGGTCTTGGAGTAGTTCACCGTGGCAACATAACTATTGCCCAGCGAGTCATAGACAGTGACGGGACCGGACGCTGTGGTACCCGCCGAGTCCAGATTCTGTGTCATGCTAAAGGTCGTCGTCGCTGAAGGCACCATCACGCCGCTGGTCGGAATCGTAATATCGCTCAGCGCGCCGTTGGCGTTGATCACGCCATTGGTTGCGGAATAACCCATGACTGGCTGGCCGCCGGTGGACTCCAGCGTCCCGTTGGCGCTCAGCTGAAAATTACCGTCGCGCGTGTAAAGTTGGCTGCCGTCTCCGCCGTCCAGAACGAAGAAACCTGTGCCGTTAATCGCGGCATCGGTCGATACTCCCGTTGAGGCGTTTGTGCCGCCGGTAAAGTCTGTGCTGTTTGAAGCGACCTGCACCCCTGTTCCCTGCTGAATCTCATCTCCCGAGCCGGCTGTACCGACTTGCTGGTAAAACAGGTCGCTGAAATTTGTCGTCTGCGCCTTGAAGGCGGTGGTATTCATGTTGGACAGGTTGTTGGCAATGGTGTTCAGCGCCGTCGAATCGGCATTCAGTCCGCTGAGTGGGATGTCAAAGTTGGGCATGGTGAATCTCCTCTCAAATGCATCTACGGTTGGCGCAGGCCTGGGAGGCCGGCTGGGAAACTGGCTTTGCGGGCTGTTCGAAAGTCCGCATAATTGCTACTCCACGCGTGGTCTACCGCTAAGAGCCTGAGCGACGCTCTGGGCCGCGGAATTAGCAGCGGGAATTCCGAGATTGCCGGGAGCCAATTGTGTCGCGGCGGTATTCAGGGCGCCCGGAAGCATTGTTGCTGCCCCAGTCGAGGAGGGTTGATCCTGTGCTTGTGCACCGTCAGCCTGAGCCAAGGGCGCACTGGCGCTCGCAGCGGCGGTGGAACTGCCGAGATCCGTCGCCAACGTTTGATTGATTGATATGAGTTGCTCCAGGCTGTTTACGTTCACCAACTGGTTGATGTATTCGTTGGGGTCGGTGTCCGCAGTGGGGTCCTGATTCTGCATTTCAGTCACCAGCAGAGTTAGAAAATCGTTGGCTGAGATAGTGGCTGAGTCGCCGCTCGCACTGCTGCTCGTGTTGCTGGTTGCATTCGCCCTAGCGGGAGTAGTGCTTGCGGCCGCTGCTACTGGCGCCGCGGCTCTGCCTGAGAGCGCCTGCGCCCCCGTCATATGGTGGTTCAAGATTGCTGCTGCCATTTTGTCCCCCTGTTAACTCCTGCTCCAACTTGCGTTCTTCTGCGTTTTGTTCGTCGCGCTCTTCCTCATTCAGGCGATTACCGAAATGTGATTACCGTCCAACCTTGCAGCTTTTGTGCTTCCGTTCCGACCAGCGGACCATACGGGCAGCTCCGGTGCCGTTGACGACGCCGATTTCGTGTGAGAGCCCACGCCTTGCGATGTATCCTTCCCAGTCTGCTGTCCAGAGCCTTGGTGCATTCCACCTCCAGAGTCCTTGCCAGTGTCCAACGCCGTCCACCCACTCTCGGAAGAAGCCAGCGTGAGCGTCTCTACCGGTGTGTGATGTTCGGCAAGATAGGCATTCAAGCCTGCCAGGTGGCCGCCCAGCGTCTGGGCTGCATCGGCAGAGCCAGGCACCAGTTCTGCATGCACTCCGCCTCCACTTGTATCCGCCCGCACACCAACCCAACCCAGAGCCGGATCTTGAAATCCTGCTTCGGCGCGCTGCGCCCCGGCGTGAATCCATGTTGGCTTCCCTGCTGCTCCTCCTGCATCGAGGGTTGCGAAAGGATCTCGGGAATCTGGCTCGCCTGTCGCCACGGGCGCGCGAGACGCCAGACCGTCAGTCATGCGAGCCGTTCCTTCCGCGCCAGCTACAGCGTGGGCCAGGGCGGATGCATCCTGTGCGGGGCCAGAGGGCTGCCCTTGCATGACGTGGTTTCCATGCTGAACGGAATCAAACTTTCCCGTTTCAGGCGTAGGTTGCAGCGGATTGGAGGCCGAGGGTTTTTTCTCTTCGGAGGGTCCAGACTTGCTTTGAATTCGGGGCACGGCCGGGAGCTGGCCAGATGAGGCGGCGCTGGCGGTCATTGGCATAGGATTCAATTCGCCTCTGTCCTGCGCAATCGGAATTGGTTTTGCTCCAAGCTGTGTTTGAATCTCACTTTGGTCCAGCACTTGAGTCTGCAACTGGGCTTGACTCGTCGAAGACGACTTCGCATGGTTGCTGCTATTACTGAGAGGCTGAGGCTCTCTCGATGTTTGACGGCCCAGCAGATTCGACTCCACGGCCTGAATGGGGATTCCGCCCGCAGCAGGCGCGGTCTCATCCTCGGTCTGCGGTCCGACCGCCGGAACTGCTCCATTGGCCGAGACTGATGCTTCTGTTCCGATAACCATTTTTTTCGCGGATGCGCCTGCTGCTTTGTCAACAGGGTCCAGATTGAGCGCGTGCGAACTCAAGTTGCCTGAGGCAAACCATGTTGACGGATCAGCAAACAGATCAGACGATATACTTGTCTGTGTTCTCTCCAAGACACCTTGCGTCAGCGTGTCTTTGCCATGCATGAAGGAGTTGGTCGCCACGACAGCTTGTGGGATTGTAGCCAGAATCGACGTGACCATCTCTGGCAAGGGCACGGCAGCGATCATCTTTGGCTGGGTAGTCTTGAACGATTGGGCCACCTGAGAGCCAGCAGCGGAATCGGACTCCAGACTGGCTCTCGTTCTTTTCGCTTCTGTGGCGTTGGCGGCTGCTTTCTTAAAATATTCACCGGATCGAGCTGCTGAAGATGCCGTTGGGGCGTCCGCCTGAGATAATTTCAACCCCGCGCTAGCTGACCCAGTTCCCTTCTCTGTCTCTTGCTTCGTGTTCAAGCCCGAACCGACAGTGGAAGGCAAACTGGCCGCCGAGAATTCTCCTGCGGCATCTGCCGGCGCCGGCCCGGCGGATGTGGCTCTTTGATTCTCTGCTGCCTCGGTCTCGTTGAAGCCTTCCACGTCAGAGCCGAGCGAGGCCAGCAGTGATTGCCAGCCAGCGCGGAAGTTCTCTGTCCCAAAAGCAACCGGCTCCAAGAAGCCTTGATTCGCCACTCTAACCAACCCAGAGCCATGCGCTGCGCCTTGGGCCTTGTTCAGGCCCGATGCGAGAGTCCCTCCCGATCCGATCTCGATGGCGGCTGCAACGGTCATGCGGAGGGTAGAGCAGGAGCTGTGCCAAAGGCATGGACGCTGGGTTAGAGCGTTGTCAGAAATGGAACCGACAATCATTTTTCAGGAAGCCATTGCCCAATCTGTGTGGGTTTTCCCTCAAGACTTCCCTGCCACGCACGCATCCCGATCGATGGTATCTTCGGAGGTGTCATTCGCCTGGAGAGCCAGATCTGCCGGCTGTGACGGAATTGGTTCAGCATCGGTCCTTGCGCCGGTGCCATTACTCCGTCGTCGAGAGCCGTGCCAGTCATCTAGTGCCTGCTGGCTGCGGCGGCCGCTCTCGATCGCTTCCCGCGCCTCAGTCTCTTGAATCAAAGTCTCAGCCTGGCGGCGCTCCACCCTTTTCAGGAGGAATTCCTGGCGTCGACTTGCAACTTCTTCTTCCATGGCATCGACTCTGGGTGTGAGTGCGGCGGCGTGGCGACTGGCCGTGCGCATCTCTTCGAGGCCCGCGAGCCGGTCCGGCAGCTCGCCGGTTTGCGCGCTGGTCTGAACCAAACTCCGGCCGTTACGATCTCTTACGAAAGTAGCTGCCATGGCGTTGTGTAAGCGATGCAACTCGCCCAATGCGGACTCGAGCAGCAGACGGCTTTGTTCCTCTTGAAGATCCCGGATACCCAATAGACGGCGCAACGCGCGCGAGACTGCCATAGGTCAAACCTCCCCGGCTAGCTGGGCCAACCGGCGTACACACTCTGCAAACCGGACCTGCTCTCGCGAGTCCTGAGTCATGAACGCCCGCATCGCTCCACGGGCGCGCAGTGCGCGGTCCAGATCAGGGTCAGCGCCCTGCTTGTAGGCTCCAATGCGCACCAGGTCTTCGCTACGCGCGTAGACGGCCATCAGCCGGCGCACCAGCGCGGCATGCTCACGATGCACGGGCTGCGTGACAACCGGCATCAGCCGGCTTATCGAGTCCAGCACTTCGATGGGCGGATACCACCCCTCCGCCGCCAGTACACGCGAAAGCACTACATGACCGTCGAGCAGCGACCGAACCGCGTCCACCAACGGGTCCTGCTGGTCATCGCCCTCCATCAAAACGGTATAGAAGGCGGTAATCGAACCCTCCCGAAACTGGCCAGCGCGCTCGACCAGCTTGGCGAGACGGCTGAAAACAGATGGCGTATACCCCTTGGCAGTGGGAGGCTCTCCGGCAGCCAGGCCAATCTCACGGGCGGCCATAGCAAAGCGCGTCAGCGAATCGAGCACCAGCAGCACGTGCTTGCCCTCAGCGGCAAAGAACTCGGCGATAGTAGTGGCCGACAAAGCCGCTCTCATGCGCATCAGCGGCGACTGGTCGGAAGTGGAAACCACCACTACCGAGCGCGCACGACCTTCACCACCCAGTGAATCCTCAAGAAACTCGCCCACCTCGCGGCCCCGTTCTCCCACCAGGCCCACTACTGTCACATCCGCCTCGGTGTTGCGCGTCATCATGCCGATGAGCGTGCTTTTGCCCACCCCCGAACCGCCAAAGATGCCCACGCGCTGCCCCCGGCCCACTGTCAGAAGCGCGTCTAGAACGCGAATTCCGGTGCCCAGTGGGGTGCGAATCGGCGTACGGTCCAACGGCGGCCTCACCACACCTTCCAGCGGAAGCGACAAAGAGACGACGGGCGGACGGCCCTCATCGATAGGTTCACCCAACGCATTCAACACCCTGCCCATCAGCGCCGGCCCCACCTCGATTTCGGGGTGAACATTCAACGCCTCCACGCGATTTCCGTAGCGAATGCCCTCAGTGCTTTCGACCGGCATCGACAGGACATTGGCACCGCGAAATCCAATTACCTCGGCAAGGTGTGGGTGTCCGAATTGGTCGTGAATCTCGCAGCATTCGCCAACAGACGCCAGCGGCCCTGCCGACTCGACTGTCTGGCCTACCGATTCAAGCACCTGCCCGCGCCAGCGCCAGGGCTGGCCGCGCTCAAGCCGGGCAAAATAACGGTCCAGCATTGGACTCATGTGCGACTCTCCCCGCCTGCATTACCGTGGGCCATAGCGTGCTCGACAGCGAAGCAACTTGAACGGTCAGAGGCGGCACTTCCGGCGCGGTCAAAGAAGCCCCGCTCAATCTCCCCCAACTGAGAGCGAATCCCCAAATCTACCGAGCCCAGCTCAGTCTCGATCGCGCAGTCGCCCAGCCGCATTCCTTCGCCGGCACTCACAGCCGGCCTGAGTGCAAGATTAGGCACAAGCACGATAGCCTCCCGCCATAAGTCAAGCTCAGCCTCAGGCACACGCAGCCGTGCCTGGGTCGATCCGGAGAGTTGTCCCAGGGCCATTCTGACCGCGCCAGTAAGGAGTAACGGATCCATCTGCGCCTCACGGCGCAATATGCGCGCTGCGACAGCCAGCGCCAATTTCACTACCTCGTGCTCGACCGCATTCATATAACGGTCTCGCTCCTCGGTAAACCTCTCAATGAGATCGGCGACCTGTTTCGCCCTCTGCTGGTGGGTTGCGGCCTCTGAATCGCTCTGTGTCTCACGCTCCGTTTGGCGGCCCTGTTCGCGCCCTGCCTCAAACGCTCGACGGCTCTCTTCGGCGACTCGTGCATCGAACTCAATGCGCAGCCGAGCCTCGATTGCCTCGGCTTCTGCATTGCGAACCGGTGCAGCGCCAGTCTTGCTCACGCTTTTTACGGCATCTTCCGCATCGGCCCATCCAGTCCACTCGGGCAACGGAAGCGCATCGAGACCGGCGAGGTATTCGAAGGCCTCGATCCGCGTCGCTGCGCTTTTGCCGGTTGCCGATTCCGCCTGTTGCACGAATTCCTCCTCAGGAGTCAGGGTTCAGGGATCAGGAATCAGCTTTTATCAGTAGCCAATTTGCCGGCCAGAAAAGCCCAATCTCACAGCTTCTTATCCCTGCCCCGTACTTTCTGAATTTTGCTCTCTATCTTCCGAATTCCTGACCCGTTAACTCTGACCCCTGATCCTTGTTATGCCAGCATCTCGTCGCCGGTTTCCAACTTCAGAATGACCTTGCCCTCGGCTTCGAGACGTCTTGCCAGGTTGAGAATCTCCTGTTGAGCCTGCGCTACCTCGCGAGAACGCACCGGGCCGAGAACTTCCATGTCTTCCTTGAGCATCTCCACGGCGCGCGAACTCATGGATTTGAATATCTGGGCGCGCAGGTCGTCTTTTGCGCCTCGCAGGGCGAGCGCCAGTTGCCGTTTGTCCACACCGGAGACAATCTCGCGGATAGTGGCCGGGGGCACCGTCACAAGATCCTCGAAGGTAAACATCAGGTTGCGAATCGAGAGAGCCAGCTCCGGCTGGCCATCCTCGATGGTCTCGAGTATCTTTTTCGACTCTTCGGCATTGAGCCGGTTCAGCAGATCAGCCACAGCCTTGAAACCGGAGTAACTCTTGCGCGCAGTGTCTCCCACATTTTCCAGGCGGCGATGCAGAATGTGCGCCACCTTCTGCGCCATCTCGGGCGAAAACTGGCGCATCTCGGCCAGCCGCTGGATGGAGAGGACTTTGTGATCCTCGCTCAGATTGTCCAGCACTTGCGAGGCACGGCGCGGATCGAGGTGGGCCAGCACCAGAGCAATGGTCTGCGGATGCTCGTTGTCGAGCAGCTTGCCCAATTGCTGCGGATCGGTGCGCTGCAACTTGGCCAGATTACCCTGAGCCGCCTCCTGCGAGCGGCGCACCAGCATCAGAAGATCGTCGGCGCGCTCCTTGCCGAATGTCTCTATCAATAAACGGCTGGCGTAGTCGAGTCCACCATGGGTCATGAAATTCTGGGTCTCCAGAAGTTCCCAGAACTCCTCCAGTATTCCGGCAGAGGCCTCCGGCGTGATGCCGCGCAGGTCGGCCAGCTCCTCTGTGAGCCGCTGCACATCCACCTCAGGTAGCGCACGCAGAATCTCCTTGGCTGACTCCTCGCCCACGGCTACGAGCAGAACAGCCGCCTTGCGCACGCCGCTCATGTTCGCCGACTGCTGGCGCCGTAATGCTCCGCTTTGGCTTCCCTGCTCGGACAAAATCTCGGCCCTTTCCTTCAAGCACTCAACTGGTGCTCTTTTAGTCGGAGTGAATCCAGCTCTGCAACAGTCGGGAGCTTTGCGTAGGTTCGCGCTTGAGATGGCCGGTTACCTGCTCGAAGATCTCCTGCGCCCTGAGCCGTTCGGGGTCCACCTCGGCCGGCTCGGGCGGCCGAAGTACGCGCGGCTCTGCAACTTCGGCATGGCCCGGCAACTCCCTGACGTCTGCTTTGATTGTCGGAGCCGGCGCGAATCGGGCATGGCGCAAGGCGGGACGCACACCAAATGCGACCACCACCAGGATGCCGGTCAAAATGGCTGCGTATTTGATCAAAACCGGCGAGCCTTCTGCCGTGGTCAGCAATTGACTGGGAAACGATACGGGCTGCTGCAAGCGGTTCTCTTCGAAGGCGAGATCTTCCACCTGCAACACGTCGCCGCGCGCCACGTCAAAACCCACAGAGGCTTGCGCCAGCGCTGTCAGGTTGCGCAACTCTTCGGCCGAGCGAGGCTGCCATTGTGCCGCCTTGTCCTTGGACGCTGGCTCAAGCAGCCGGTCGTTCACCACAATTGCCGCAGTCAACCGCCGCACTCTCCCCGGGCCTTCAATGACATGCCGGACTGTCTTCGAAGCCGCGTAGGTTCCGGACTCGCTCTTGGCGTTCTGCGTTCCGCTGGTTTGCTGCGGATAAACGGGCAAGGCCTGCGAGTTGGGAGCGTTAGAGGCGGTGCCGGGAACGCCCACTGCTATCGGCTGCGCGCCGGAGGATTGTTCGGTGCGCTGCATGGACAGGGTCACTGTCTGGTCGGGGTCGTAGCTTTCCTGTGTTTCATCGGTAGCCGTCGGGTCGTAGTCCAGAGTTACCGAGGCGCGTACGTTGCCCGCGCCAGTGACCGGCTCCAGGGTCGCAATCAGTTTTTCTTCCAGTGCCTGTTCGGCGCTCAACTGCATGGCTTCAGTCGTCTTTGGTCCCAGCGGCAGGTTGCCGGCTGCATCGACCAGCACCACGCGATCGGGCGTCAGCCCGTCGACAGCCGAGGCCACGAGATTGCGAATCGCGTCTGGCTCACCGTCAGCCAGAGAACGATGGCGGAGTTTGAGCACCACAGAAGCCTTGGCCGGCCGCTCTGCCTCGCGAAAAAGAGAATCATGGGGCATCACCAGATGGACGCGCGCCGATTCCACGTCAGAGAGCGAACCGACCGTATGTTCCAGCTCTCCTTCCAGCGCACGCTGATAGTTGACTTGTTCGTCGAACTCCGAACCCACCCAGTTGGGCTTGTCGAAGATTTCAAAACCCAGCCGCCCACTCTTCAGGCCCTTGGCTGCGGTCAACAGCCTCGCTTTGTCCAACTGCGCGGCAGGCACCAGAATGCTGGCGCCGTTGGAAGAAGGCTCAAAAGGAATCTGCGCCTGAGAGAGAGCCTGACCGGCCTGACGCACATCATCCGGGTCCATGTCGGCGTAAAGGACGTGCCAATCTGTCCGCAAACCGTACCAGAACAAGCCTCCGACCAGCCCCGCAAGCAGCAGAGCCAATACGAGCAGCCAGCCACGCTGCTCCGGCAGCATCCCGGCCCAACGGACCTTCGCCCGGCCCCAAAGACCGGCCAGCCGGTCGATCAACTGGGGTTGCCCGGGCATCAATGGCGCGCTCTTCTCTAGCTGTGTTCCGGTGGCCATGGTCTCCGTGTCCTGTCGTTCTCATTGAGCAGCGGTCAGTGCTTAGTTACCCGCCGCAGCTGCATATCCGCCCGCGCGTTTCTCTAAAACTGCATCCCGATAACTTGCTGGTAAGCCTGAACAGCTTTGTTGCGCACCGCCAGCGCCAACTCAAAAGTCATGTTTGCCTTCTGCGTGGCAATCATTGCCTGATGCACATCCACGCCGGAACCGGCCATCAGTCCAAACACAGCTGTGCGCGCCTGTTCTTCAAGTTGATTCACCTGGTCAACTGCATCGGTCAGCAAATCGGAAAACGGGCTCGCCGCCGGTCCCGAACCGCCGGTCGAAGGTGCACCCGTTTGCGCACCGGCGCTGGCCAGTCCTTGAAACGCCTGCGTCGCGGTTGTCATTGGATTGATTGCTGGTATCATCGTTCCTCCTGCGGCTTCCGCTGATTGCTGTGCCTCTGTAAATCGCCGCCCGTCACTGCCCGGCTAACTAATCGGTCACGACTTGGCGATCTCCAATGCCGACGAGATCATGCCCTTCTCAGCCTGTACCGCTGAGCTATTGAGGCCATAAGCACGAGTAGCCCCCATCAGGTCCACCATCTCTGTGAGAGGGTTAATGTCCGGGAAGGAAACATATCCGTCCGGCCCCGCGTCGGGATGTCCGGGATCATAGCGCTTGAGCGGAGGAGAAGTGTCTTCGACCACCGCCGCAACATGCACACCCGGCACTGCCGGTCCCGAGCCAATCAGGGAGCCATTGAGGGAGCTGCTCAAGTTCGACTGAAGCTGAGGCAAAGACGTTGAGCCGAGGGATTCCGAAGCCGAGGTCCCTGAAGCGTCGCTCAACGTATCGGCAAACTCCGGATTGCTGGAATTTGCCGCAAAGATGACATGCTGCCGGCGGTAAGGGCCACCCGTCGAGGTGCGCGTCGTCTCTGCGTTGGCCATGTTGGCCGCCACGACTTCGGCGCGCATTCGCTCCGCCTGCATGGCGCCGCCTGAGGTTTCCATCATCGCAAACAGATTCATCCTGCCCTCCTGCTTTCATCCGAACTCTGCACGGTGCTTTCAAAACTATTTGCTGTCGGCATGGATAGCGTCCATGGTGCGCTGATACTCCTCGTGGAGCAGAGCCACGCCGGTCTTGAATCTTAGCTGCGCTTCGGCCAGGTTCAGCCCTTCACGGTCCATGGAGACGTTGTTTCCGTCGGGCCTCGCGATCAGCCCATCGACTGCCTTGACGCGCACCGTCCGCGCCGCGCGGCCCTTGTCCACGTCTGTCATCGCCTCCCGCATCTCGGCCTCGAAGTTCATGCCGACGGCCTTGTAGCCAGGGGTGTCGATATTGGCCATGTTGGCAGCGGTCAGCTTGGCCTCAGCGGTGGCCAGATCAAGATAGCGGGCAATCTGATCGCTGAGCTGGGTTTCAACCTGCATCTGGATCGAATTCTCCCTCCTGCCGATTTGGTAATCACGCCCCATTCACCCGGCGTCAGGGCTTAGGGTCGCCACAAGGAGCGTGGTCAGTTGATAGAAAGTCCGAAGTCAATCTCTCGCGCGGTCATGACTGCCTGTTCGCCAGCCAGAATGGCGCCGCGCTCCAGTACGTGTTCGAGCTCACGGACATTGCCCGGCCAGTCATGACTTGCGAGCTTGGCCATCGCTCCCTCGTCAAGCTGTTTTACCGGGGTCTCGCGGCCCATCCGTGCGAGAAAATGGTTGACCAATAGCGGCAAATCCTCGGCGTGCTCGGCTAACGATGGCGTGCGGATGAGAAAAACAGCCAGCCGATAGTAAAGGTCGGCGCGGAATCCACCGCTGTGCGTCAGTTGGGCCAGCGCCTGATGAGTGGCGGCAATTATGCGCACATCCACCTTGACAGTCTCGTTGTCGCCCACACGCTGTAACTCGCCACACTCGACAAATCGCAGCAGCTTGGATTGCAGCCCCAGCGGCATTTCGCCGATCTCGTCCAGAAAGAGCGTGCCTCCATCGGCAGCTTCAATCCGCCCCACGCGTCCCTGCACAGCTCCTGTGAAGGCGCCGCGGGTGTGGCCGAATAGCTCGGCCTCGAGCAGGGCCTCGGGAATCGCGGCGCAGTTGATGGCGACAAACGGCTTGCGGCTGCGCGTCGAAAGCCGGTGAAGAGCTTCCGCTACCAGTTCTTTGCCTGAGCCTGTTGGCCCCTCAATCAACACCGGGGTCGGACGAGGGGCCACCAAGCGAACGCGGCGGCTGACATCAAGCATGCATCGGGCGTTGCCAATCAGATCTGGCAGCCGCTCGCTGGACTTCTGCTCAATGCTGATAACGGGCAGAGTTGCCGCGACAAGCGCGGGTTTTGGAGCGGATAGCTGAAGATGTTGCTCGAATAGAGAGACGCTTTGAGGTGAAAAAGCGGCTGGAGGCGCCGGGACTGGCCACAGACTGGCATGCCTTTGATCGACCGGCGGGCTTAACTTGCTGAGCGGTGGAGCCGCGTTCCAGATCGCCGTATCGTTATCCTGGGTACGGCGCAGAGCGTAGAGCAATTCTTGCCGGTAAGGTCCCCGCGGACTCTCCTGTGCGACCGATCCGCTAGTGGTTAACAGATCCACTTCAGGGAAAAATGCTCGGAAGTCCTTGAGGAACTCGGCCAGGTCCAAGTCGGGCAGCCACGAATCGACAATGACAGCCTCAGGCGCAGTGGCCTCTGCCGCCGCCCAGGCCTGGGCACCGCCTTCTGCTTCGCGCACCTGCCAACGCAGGCCAGAAAGAGTTTCAGAAAGCCGCTGACGGAAACTGCTATCAGCGCTGGCGACTAGGGCTGTGCGTGGACGGACGCGATTGGCGAAGGGCAGAGCGGAAACGGGAACGGGAACGGTCACCATGAGAATTCTCCTGTAATGTCGATGGGCTGCAATGTACCGAGAGTTAGTGCGCTTCAACAATAGGCGCGGCTATTGACTGCGTAATCGCTGGCAGAGGGAACACGGCCAACGCAGAGAGCGAAAGCTCGGCCTCGTGCGGCACCGTATAACCCTGCCCGCGAACAGTGCGGATCAGTTGCCCTGGAGGCGGATCCTTGAGCTTGCGGCGCAGATAGTTGACATACACATCCACTATGTTGGTGGTCTGCGTCGGCTCCAAGTTCCAAACTGAATCCAGCAGCTCAACCCGCGAGACACACTGGCCGCGATTGAGCATCAGTTGCTCGAGCAGAGCGAATTCCTTGTTGGTAAGGACGATGGGCAGGCCGGCGCGGCGAGCCGTGTGCTCCAGCCGATCCAGTTCAAGGTTGCCGGCGCGCAATAAGAGGCGCGCTTCACGCTTACGCCGCAACAAAGCCCGGCATCGCGCCCGCAGTTCATGCAGGCTGAAGGGCTTGATCATCAGGTCATCGGCCCCGAGGTCGAGACACCTAATTCGCGTCTCTACTTCCTGACGGGCGGTCAGCACAAGAACAGGTAGATCCGCATCCATAGCGCGAAGTTCTTCAAGTACCTGTTCACCGTCCTTGATCGGCATGTTGAGATCGAGAATTGTCAGGTCGGGCATCTCTTGACGAAACGCCTCGACGGCGGCGGCTCCATCATAGGCC
>JBAPYY010000154.1:0-1788 GCA_049284975.1 Occallatibacter sp. | reverse complement strand
GCGGACGCCAACGAGACGGCTGCAGTGTGGAGGCTGGCTCTGGAACGCAAGGGGCCGAGCTTCTTTGCGCTCAGCCGGCAAGATCTGCCCGTGATTGATCCTGCGACGCGCGACCCGTACACAGGAGTGAGCAAGGGCGCGTATATTTTGGAAGACGTGCCAAAGCCGCAGGTCGTGCTGATCGGCACGGGTGCCGAGGTCTGGCCCTGCGTGGCAGCCGCGAAGCTGCTGGCGGCCGAAGGTATCGCCGCACGAGTGGTGAGCTTCCCGAGTTGGAAACTCTTCGAAGAACAGTCCCCGGAATATAAGTCAAGCATCCTGCCGGCAGGCATACCGAGGTTGGCGGTCGAAGCGGGAGCTACCGCAGGCTGGTGGAAATATGTTGGCCTGGACGGCGACGTGATTGGGCTGGACCGGTTTGGGGCATCTGCGCCGGGAGCGAAGGTGCTGGCGGAACTTGGTTTCAGCGCTGAGAATGTGGCGGCGCGGGCGCGGAAGCTGGTGGGAAAATAGGGATCAGGGGTCAGCGATCAGGGATCAGGGTGCGCATGGTGCCCAATAGTCTCCAACCTCGCGACGAGAAAATCAAAAGGACGGTAAACCCACTTTTGTTTGTGAGCCAGAGACAGACAGTCAGCTTTTCCTGACCCCTGATCACTGATCCCTGACCCCTAACTCCGAAGGAGCAAATCGTGAAGCTTGTCATCGGTTCGGATCATGCGGGATTTTCTCTCAAAGAGGAAGTCCGCGCCTATCTTGGCAAAGCCGGCCACGAAGTAGTGGACCTGGGCGCTTATAACACGGAGCCGTCAGATTATCCTGACTTTGCCTTGAAGGTGGGTTTGGCAGTGCAGCGTGGCGATGTGCCGCGCGGGATTCTTATCTGCGGCTCGGGTGTTGGAGTGTGTGTGGCGGCCAACAAGATCCCGGGAATTCGCGCCGGGATGTGCCACGATACTTACTCGGCGCACCAGGGCGTGGAGCACGACGATATGAACGTGCTGGTGCTGGGTGCGCGCATCATTGGTTCGGCGCTGGCATTCGAGATTGCGGACCGGTTTGTCGCGGCACAGTTCTGCGCCAACGAAGAGCGGTTTGTGCGGCGCTTTAATAAGGTGCTGGCTATCGAGGCAAAGTATCAGCGCGGAGACACGACAAAACCAGAATGACCAAGGAAAGCGCGAGAGCGCACTGGAGGCGCCGATCTTCCCCTTCGACGTAATCCTTTTCGATGTAGGTGGGGTCCTGCTGACCAACGGCTGGGACCAGCGCGAACGCGCTGCTGTCATTGAGCACTTTCAGCTCGATTTGGCCGAGTTTGAGACGCTGCACAAAGACTATTACGATGCATGGGAACGTGCGTCTATCGCTTTGACGGAATACCTGGACGCAACCATTTTTTACGAGCCGCGCAGCTTCTCGCGCGACGAGTTCTTCGCTTTCATGCTGACTCAATCGAATCCGCTCCCGGATGGGGCACTGGGAATCCTTAAGGAACTTGCCGCATCGAATCAGTGTCTGCTGGGCGCATTAAACAACGAAGCGCGAGAGACGAACGAATACCGCTTCGATCGCTTCGGGCTTCGCGAATTCATTAAGGTGGCCCTGAGTTCCTGCTATCTTGGCTTGCGTAAACCTGAGCCGGCGATTTACCGGCGGGCGCTCGATATTCTGGGCAGGCCGGCGGAGCGTATTCTCTTTATCGACGACCGCGCGGAGAATGTGGCGGGAGCCGTGGCAGCCGGGCTCAAGGCTATCCGGTTTCAGGGGGCTGAGGCACTGCGGCGC
>JBAPYY010000153.1:0-3608 GCA_049284975.1 Occallatibacter sp. | reverse complement strand
ACAACGTCACCCTCAAGGTGAACGCCGTGGTCACCCTTTACGTGGTCAACCCCAACGACGCGGCCATCAAGGTGGCCAACTACGTTTATCAAACTTCCCAATTCGCGCAGACCACGTTGCGCTCGGTCTTGGGCGAGGTCGAGCTGGACGAGTTGCTCAGTCATCGCGACAAGCTGAACCTGAAGATTCAAACCATCATCGACCAGCGGACCGAACCGTTCGGCGTGAAGGTGATCTCCGTCGAAGTAAAACAAGTGGACCTGCCCGAGCAGATGCTCAGAGCCATGGCCAAGCAGGCCGAGGCTGAGCGCGAAAAACGCTCCAAGATCATCCATGCCGAGGGCGAATTCAACGCCGCGCAAAAACTGGTGGACGCCGCTGCCCTGCTGGCCACTGAGCCCATGACGCTGCAATTGCGCTACCTGCAAACCCTCACCGAAATCGGAGTCGAAAAAAACACCACCATCGTCTTCCCGCTTCCGCTGGAGATGATGACGCTGTTCAACAAGTTGGGTGCGAATGCCCTGGCAGCGGCGGAAAAGAAATAGGCTGATGCCGCTATAAGTTTGGGTGCCCCATTCATTCGCGCTCTTTGCGAATGGGTGGGATAGCACAAATCTCAATAGGTCCTCGTCCCTCCGGACGCCCCACCCTCGCCGCGCCTTTGTTTTTGCGGCTAGGGTGGGATAGCACGAAGCCAAAACGAACCATTCTTCGTCGGGTTTGATCAACAATTAGTCGTCAATCAGAAGGACGCTCAATGCAAGGACTCTTTGACGAGCATGGAGTTGAGCCGGTCGAGCACCAGCCCGACACCGAAGTGACGCTGGGCCCGATGCTGCTGTTGGGCCTTTTTTTTGGCTTGGTGCTGCTCTGCGGCCTGTGTTTCGGACTGGGCTACTCGATGGGCAGCCGCGGCGCACGCGACTCCTCAGCGGCAGCCCAGCAACCCGGAGATCAGGCATCTTCACAGGCCGCCGGTTCCCTGTCCAAGCCTTCGGCCGATTCGCAAATCATTTCCCCGTCGCAGGCGCCCGCAACTGATCTGACTTCGTCCGGCGTGAACCCGGCGACAACCACACAGGATTCAGGCACAACCTCTGCTAGCAGCACCAGCCCCACACCACCTATTGTCAAACCGGCTTTGCCCGGAGCGGCAACCGCGCCCACACTCACGCCGGTTTCTGCCCAGCCTGCCCCGGCGCTCAAGGATGCGCCAGCAGCCGCGATTATGGTCCAGATTGCCACTGTCTCGCATCAGGAAGACGCCGATGTGCTGGTTGGCGCGTTGCAAAAGCGCGGGTACGCGGTTGCCGCTCGCCGCGATCCGGTGGATAACCAATTCCATGTGCGCGTTGGCCCATTCAGCAACCGCAACGACGCCAACGCAATGCGCCAGAAGCTGCTCCGCGACGGCTACAACGCCGTCGTGCAGCCATAGGTATTTGTTTGACCGAAAGTTTCCACAGCGCAAGCTCTTCTCAGTTCCGCTGGTTCTCACTTCTTACGCATTCTCGCTATAATCCGCAAAAAGGGGAGGTCATCTTGAATTCGACTCGACGCAAAACCCTCTGCGCTCTGGCTCTTGCTCTCTTCGCGCTGGTTTCCGTTGCCGGAGTACGCGCGCAGCAACTCTCGCCGAAACTTCAGAACGCCCTCGGCCACTGGCAAATTATCAATAGCGATGGCACACCCGGAGGCAAGGCGGAGACCTTTCTAAAGGACGGCAAGCTCTTTGGTAAGGTCACTGAGATAGAACCCGGCCGCTCTCCGAAAGATGTGTGCACCAAATGCTCCGGCGAGTATAAAGATCAGCTCATCCTGGGTATGGTCTTCATGCGCGACTTCCATCCCGATGGCGATGACTGGGTGGGCGGAACCGTCGTGGACCCTGAAAATGGGAAAGAATACCAGGGCAAGATTTGGTCTGTCGGAAAAGACAGTCTGCACATGCGCGGGTTTGTCGGCATCTCGCTTTTTGGGCGGACCGAAGTATGGACGCGGATTCCCTGATCACGCCGCACGAGTTTCTCAACACGAATGCCTTATGTCCTCATCCACTCCGGCAGCCCTGAGGCGATAACTTCGCGCACCGCCTGCGATAACTCTTCGCGCGTGGCATAGTCGCCCGGATTCAAGGGCGCGTGGAAGATGATGTGGGCCACTCCTGGCTTGATGGCAAAGCTTCCCTTGGCCAGCATCGTCTCAGTGCCATAAATGGAGACCGGGATGCACGGTGCGCCGGTTTCCATTGCCAGATAAAATGGTCCTTTCTTGAAAGGCAGCATGCGCCCGTCTCTGGAACGCGTGCCCTCAACAAACGTGGTGATGTGCAGTCCCTTGTCCAGAATGCGCTTGGCTGCGCCTACGCTGTGCTGCGCGCTGGACGCGGTGCCCAGTCGGTCAACGGGAATGTACTCACCCAGTTTGAGGCAGTAACCAAAGAGAGGCATATTGAAGACAGAGCGTTTTGCGAAGGCGGAGGATCGCCCCGGAATGCGCGAAATGAGAGCCGGCGGATCGAGGTTCGACACATGGTTGGCCATGAAGATGCACGCGCGGTCTGCGGGAACGTTCTCACGCCCCTCAACCCGAAAGCGGATGCCGCCCACAATGTAACCAACGCGGACAATGAAGCAGACCACGTTGTACAGCGGTCTCACATCGCCTGTGATTGCAGCGAGCGGAATGAAGATCACCGCCGAGGGAATGCTCAAAACGAGAATGACAACGAATACGATAATAGACAAAATCATGAGGGTCCCACATAAAAGTTGAGGTTAACTGTGTCGGGTGCCCCACCCTCGCCGGGTGCCCCATCCATCGCGCTTTTTGCGATGGGTGGGATTGCACCGAGTTAATCTACGTTCGCATCCACTCCGGGAGTCCTGAAGCAATGGCCACACGAACCGCCTGCGTCAATTCCTCGCGCGTCGAAAAGCCGGCCGGGTCAATCGGCGGATGAAAAACCACATGCGCTATTCCAGGATGCATGCGCACGCTGCCCTTGCCCAGTATGCTCTCAGTGCCATGAATGGAAACCGGAATGCACGGCGCGCCGGAACCCATGGCCAGAAAGAACGGGCCTTTCTTGAACGGCAACATGCGGCCGTCGGGCGAGCGCGTGCCTTCAACAAATGTGGTCATGTGCACGCCCTTGGCCAGCACGCCGCGAGCGGCAGTTACGCTCTCCTGCGCGGCTACGGGATTGCCGCTGCGATCCACTGCTATGAAATCGCCTTGCCGAAACCCGGTTCCCAGCACCGGCAGTTTCATCAGCGAGCGTTTCATGAACGCCGAGGTGCGCCCCGGAATCAGCGAGATCAGTGCCGGAGGGTCAAGATTGGAAACGTGGTTGGACATGAAGATGCACGCGCGGTCCTTCGGCACGTTTTCGAGGCCCGTCACTTGAAATCGCACACCGGCCATCCAGCAACTGCTGGAAAGCATGAAGCGCGTGCCCTTGTATAGCGGAAGCACGTTGCCCGTCAGCCAGCACCACGGAATAAACAGGATCGCCGTGGGAATTCCAGTGATGACCATTGTGGCCATAAACAAAAAAGTAGAAATCATGCAGGCCTTTCTTACCATTCAGCGCTGAATTGCAT
>JBAPYY010000152.1:0-9411 GCA_049284975.1 Occallatibacter sp. | reverse complement strand
CGCTTACTGACTTTGAAACTGTTCAGAAGCGCTTGCAGGCCTCATGGTATGGAATGAACTTCCAGCACGGAGTCAAGTTCGACCTGACTATTTCCACCGGCGACAGCTTTGCTGCGGCAACGATCTCATCGCTCTTGACGGCCGCGTTGATGTTACGCAAGATGAGCGGGTCGGACGCTGAGAAACAAGCGCTGAGCGCCACCAGCCTCTCCTCGGACTCCGGGCGTCTCTCGATCCACTTCGCGACCTCGGATGCGCAATTCAGTAGCCTCTTGCAATCCCCGCTCTTCCAGGGCATGGTGCACTAAGTAAACCTTCCAGTTGCTGCAAAGTGGGCTCCCCATATCTGACGCGCCGCTGGCGTCAGATGTGGGAGGCGCCATCAAGGTACAAGCCAGACGCCAACCCTTCTGCGCACGTTGCTGATTGACAAACGCAAAGAGCCGGATTAAGCCGTCGTGACTGCCTAAGGCTGCATTCGCGCGCCCTCCGCGCGTTCTTCCGGGGCATTGCCAAGGCACACCTGGTTACGGCCGTTGTGCTTGGCTGCATAGAGTGCGTGGTCTGCGATTGCGATCAGATCCGGGGCATGCTTACCGAATGCGGGAACCAAAGTAGCACAGCCAATGGAGATGGTGACTATTCGTAAGGGGCTTTCGCAATGCGGCAGTCGGCGGCTGCGCAGAGCCTCGCAAATCTCTTCAGCCACCTGCATGGCGCCTTCGCTCTCCGTGTTGGGCATGGTCACCACAAATTCTTCGCCGCCAAATCTCGCCACCAAGTCTCCGGGCCGCGTGACCACATCCATGCACGACTCAGCAATTTGCTTGAGACAACTATCGCCTCGCTGATGCCCATAGCTGTCGTTGTACGCTTTGAACAGGTCCACATCAAGCATGAGCAGGGAGAGCGGCTGACGGGTGCGCATGCCGCGACGCCACTCCGCGGCAAGGCATTGGTCGAAGCGCCGCCGGTTAGCCAGTCCGGTCAGACCATCCGTCAAGGCTAGTTCCTCCACAGCGCGGTACGCGTCCTGAAGTTGCTGCTCGGACCGTTTGCGCTCAGAGATGTCGCGCATAATGTTCAGGATTCCTGAAGGCAGGCCGGTGCCTGGACCGCGTACTACCCTGAGCGCAGCTTCCACCCAGAGATACTCTCCGTTCCGCTTCCTGACACGGCACTCGACCATGGCGCCCTCGCTACCGGACCGCAGTTCACGCATCGCAGCCTCGGCTTTGGGCCGGTCATCGGGATGCACCATTTGAAGCTCTGCGAGCGCTGCAGCTTCTCCCGGCTTCCATCCACCCATGGTTTCGGAGGCCGACGAAATATAAGATCGGCTTCCGATGAAGTCGGCGAGGATAATCATGTCACGAGAGTTTTCGGTGACCAGCCTGTGCAGCGAAACGGTCTCTTGGAGCCTGCGCTCGGTGGCCTTCTGTCGCTCCAGCACCACAGAGATTCCGTAAATCAGCATAATGGCAGAGGCAACTGCGGACTGCAGATGCAGACTGGGCAACGTTGGATTGATAATTCCCTCCGCTGCAAACGGGCCATGACCGTAGATTGTGAACCACTCCGAAATGGCGGCCACCAAAATAGTGAACAACGACGCGTAGCCCAGTCCTAACCGCACCAGAACAAGAACCAACAGCGGATAGATGAGATAGATTAATGGCGCACGATCTTGCGCGAAAGCGGCGAAGGTCATACCGAGCAGAAAGGCCGGATAAGCCCAATTTCGTTGCCAGTCTACCGTGTTTCTAAAGCGGGTCTGCAAAACGGCGACAAAAGCCGGAGTGGCAATGGCAATGCCAAGGCTATCGGAGGCCATCCAACTCAAGAACGGATGGGGCAGAGCCGGATGTGCCCAGAAAGGAAACGCCAGCGCATACATGCCTGCTGCAAATGCCGGTCCAGCCAGAACAGCAAAGCCGAAAAACCGGATAAGGTAGGCGCGTTCCGTGAAGCGGGGAAGGATGGCCGAGCGCCGCCGCAGCAGGATGGCGCCGATCATCACTTCGGCGATGTTCAGCAGGTTGTAAAGCAGGAATTCATCCCATCTCGAGTGGATGAGAATACTGCGAACTGAAAGTGCAAAGAAGCCGGTCAGCAGGTAGGCAGGCCAGCGCCAGCGCGGCGCAAGGAGGAGATACGCGAGAAGAAGCCCGTTAGAAACCCATACAGGATTGTTCTCGGGCCTCCAATGCTGCAGAGATTCAACTCCCACGGTTACAGAGGAGATCGAGAGAAAACAGGCTGCCAGTCGAACGGCTAGCCCGTGCTTCCGCAACCACGGAAACTGGCGTCGGCCAAGGATGGGAGCAGCGCTCGTTATCATCTTCGCCCTTTACCGTGCTTATCGGTGAGATTTGGAGAGGGAAGAGTAAGCGAAGCAGTTTTCCGCGCAGCATGCCTGGATACGATGCGAGTTAGAAATTCTTAACCTTGGCTGTCGCGTCCGTCAGTTGAGGACTAAACTCCGCCCTGCCGCCGGGTAACAGCACAATCTGGATCCTACCCTCCTGGCGCTCGACCAGTGTGGGCCCGTCCGTCTGCGTCTGCCGTCCATCGCTTGCCGTGTACTCCACCTTCAACGGCCCACTGCCGCGCACTTGAATACTGTACCGGAAGACTTCACCGGGCGCCAGCTTGTCGGCTCCGAAGCTGGCGCTCGGGTAATCTACCTCAAGCAATTGAATCGTCGCACCAGTGCGGTTCTCCACGGTCATGTCAATGTGGCGGGAGTGGCATCCAACGCTCCAAGTCAGCATCGGCACGAACACTGCGGCCAGAAATCCATGGCGCATGCCTTTCCAGGGCCTCATTCCTTGCTCCCAGCTGCGTCCGCTGTGCCTTCCTGCGTGGCTAGCTTCTTCTCCACCTTGTCCAGGCGCTTCAGCAGTTCCGGCAGACGCTGGAAGATGGTCACTGCCCGTAACCATGTGCGGTTGTCAAAGGCTGGCGAGCCGGAAACCATTTTGCCTGGCGGCACATCGTGTGACACGCCGCTTTGCGCGGTCAATATTACTCCGTCGCCGAGTGCGCAATGTCCAGCCACGGCCGCCTGTCCCGCAATTATGACGTTGTTGCCCACTACCGACGACCCTGCCAGGCCTGCCTGCCCGCAGAGCAGCGTATTCTCTCCGACGTGTGAGCCGTGCCCGATCTGAACCAAATTGTCTACCTTGGTTCCGTCGCCAATCTCGGTGGCTCCGACTGTCGCCCGGTCGATGCAAGCGTTGGCCTGAACGTCCACCCGGTTGCCCAACCGCACCGGTCCCGACTGCGGAATCTTCTCCCAATGGCCTTGCTCGTTTTTGGCGAACCCGAAGCCGTCTGCGCCGATTATGACGCCGTTCTCCAGCGTTACGTGGTCGCCCAAAATGCAGTTCTCCCGCACCACGGCGTGAGAGTGGGCAAAAAAATGGCTACCGGCCTCTACGCCTGAGTAGAGCACCACATGAGGCAGCAGCGTGGCATGATTGCCCAGTCTCACTCCGGGGCCAACTACAACGTAGGCCCCTATATGCGCTCCCTCGCCAACAATCGCAGTTGGATCGATGACCGCAGTCGGATGGATGCCGGGAGCGTATGTCGGCGGTTGGTAGAAAACCGCGAGTGCGCGAGAGAAGGCGAGGTAGGGGTTTTTGAGCCGCAGCGTCGCTGCTTCGATCTCAGGGAACTCCGGCTCGACCAGCACGGCCGCTGCTTTTGTCTTGCGTGCCAAGCCCCCATATTTGGGATTGGCCACGAAGGTTATCTCCGTCGGTCCGGCCTCTTCAATCCCTTTGACGCCTGTCACTTCCAGCTCCGCGTCCCCGCGCAGTTCAGCACCCAGCTTTATTGCCAATTCGCCTAGCTTCATGGATGAAATTGTACTGGAATGGGCGCCACGAGCGGCGTAAGCCGACGGGGAAGGTGCGAAATAGCCCCATTAGGCCCCGTCGGGCTCCTGAGGAAAAAGATCAGGCTGCTCTGTTACTCGACTGGTTGCTTCTGCTCGTTTGTGGCCCGCCGCAGTAATCAGGCTCACCACCTCCAGTGTTTGGATAGCCTGACGTGGCACGTAGATCCTCTGCGTGCTAGAGCGTGTGTCCGGCGGCGTGAGCAGCAGCCCGGCCCCATTCAGGAGCGAACGGTCGTTGGCCGCCAGCCCCTCCAGTTCGTCGCCGTCAGTCAAGGTCATTCGAAGCCACAGGCCGGGAGTCCGCGGCCGGACGGCAAACCGTTTGTGAAGAAGGCGCTCCGGGTTGGCCAAGTCAGAGGATTGGGCAGGGAAGTCACGCACATAGCAGACCCACTTCACCTGATCCCAGCCTATATGCACCACCTTGCCTGTCAGGTCCAGGATCTCCAACTCTGTAGCATCTTGCCCGAAGTTGGCTTCAGCGTATCCAGCGAACCATTCCCTGGAGAACTTGCGTACGATCACTGGTTTGCGTTGAGAGACCATCGCTCTGCATTGTCGCACGAACGAGCGCAGATTATCGTCTATGGGGTGAGAAGGCGGACCGGGACGGGACTGGAAGAGTCGCACATTTGGTGCACGGGGGCCTAGCCAACAGTGGCCACTTGTGTTAGAGTACTGGTTTGCAACCAAGGTCATAGCCTGCTGTAAGACTAACAACATCAGACACTTGGCTGAGGAAATCAGAAGGCGGAAGCAGGAAAAGCAATGCCCGACTACATCTATCTTCTGGAAAACCGGCTGTCAGCGGATCAACAGAGCGCTCTGCGCCACCTGCGCGAAGTAGCGCGCGAAGCCGGCTCTATCCTGTTTCTCACTGGGGACGCGGTACGCGACTTGACCAGCGGCCATGCCGTCCGCGATCTTGAAGTGGCGATGCATGGAAATGCACTCAAACTCAAGAAAACAATTGAGAAGCGCGGCGGCAAAGTGTGGGGCGAAGACGAAGAAAGCCGCTCGCTTTATCTATGTTTTCCTGGCACAGTTCGTGTTGATCTGGTCAGCACACACCGCGTCGAGTATCCCAAACCCGGCAAGCCGGTCTATCACCCCGCTTCAATTCAGGAGGAACTTCGTCGTCGCGACTTCACCGTCAATGCGATGGCGATCTCACTGAATGAAGGCTCGTTTGGGTTATTGATGGACCCGATGAACGGCGCCGCGGACATCGAATCGCGGACCCTTCGGTTGGTCTCCAACTACGGTTTCCTTGAAGAGCCGTCGCTGCTCATTCGCGCTACGCGATACATGGCTCGCCTCGGGTGGGAGATGGACCCTAAAACGCACGCCCGCTACATGAACGCCAAAGAAGAGGGCGTAATCGAGCACCTCTCAGCCCAAGCCCACAGGCAGGAGTTGGAGCAGATCGGTCACGAGGAAGACGGGCTGAAAGTTTTGCGCGCGTTTGAGGCAGAAGGCTGGATGAAGGTTCTGTTCCCCGTCTGGACCTCAGCCAAGGCCGACGAGGCTGGGCTGACTGCCTTGCATGATCTGGCCGTTGAGCTGCTGTTGCAAGGCGTCCATCCCGATATGTCGGCAGCGCAGATGCGGTTGCTTACCGCCAAACTACCAGGCAAGGAGTTGGCTACTCTCAAAAAGCAAATGCTACGCCCCGGCTTTGTCGAGGAGTGGAGCAGCCTGGATACGCAAGCTGCGGGATTTGCCAAAGTGCTGCTCTCCAAGCACAATTCCATTCCCTCGGCCGGCTTCAAGCTTTTTACGAGCTATGATCCGGAAGCTATTCTATGGCTTGGGTTTACCAGCAAAGATTCAGCCGTTAAGGAACGTTTCAATCTCTTCCTCAAAGTCTGGCCTGAAGTGCGCCAGCGGATCCCTCACGCGTTGATGCAGGAGATGCGCATTACCCCTGAATTGCCTGCATACCACGATATTGTGCATGCTGTCTTTCTGGAACTGCTGGACGGCAAGCTTTCCACACCGGAGGAAGCTCGCGCTTTCCTTGAACCCCATTCGCCGCCCGCTCCACCTCCCCAGGTGACGATCAAGCGGCCGCGCGCCAAACGCGGCGCCGAGACCAAGCTGAAAGGAGACGCCTTTGACGACGAGTCAGAGGACCGCCTGGAGGACGACGAGGATTTGGACGACATTGGCGGAGACGAGGATGAGCTAGCCATGGGGCTGCACCTTCCCAAAGTAGATCTGGAAGCCGACCAGGGAGAAGAATCCGAAGACTCCGCCGACGAAGATGAAGAAGAGGCCCGGCGTCAGAAGCCCGCTTCAGCCAAGAGCGCTCCAAGGCCGGCTACCCAATCCAAACCGGTCAAACCGGCCCCCTTGCCCATGGCCGCGCCCAAACCGGAAGGGGCAACGAAGAGCCAACCAGTTCCCACACCCAAGTCTCAGTCAATGCCGGAGTCCGCAGTTGCATCGCGCACGGCGAAACAGTCTCCAAAGAAGGGGAATTCTGCTGCGCCTGCTTCTCGGTCCAAATCGAAACCGGTGCCGGCCAAAGCTTCTGAAGCGCGGAAACCAATTCCAACGGAAAAGCATGGAGCCAAGGCTCCAGCCAGGAATGCTGTAAAGGCACCAGCCAAGCCGCCGATAAAGGGTAAGGCGAAAATCGTCGCAAAGCATCCTGCAAAGGCTAAGACCAAGGGGCCTCGGCTAGCTCCGGCAAAGAAGAAGCCGGCTCCGAGGCCAAAGCCAAACAAGGTCGCTAAACCTGCGGTCAAAAAGGCCGCTCACAAGCCGGCAAGAAAGCATTAGGCGCTACGCAGAGCAGAGTCGTTCGTGATACCTTCAGTGAATTCTGGAGGATTCCCGATGCGTTGTCTGCATCCTCGCGCCCTGTTTGTCTGCACACTCTCCCTGTCCGTTGCCGCGGCACTTCCACATTGAACTGGCAGAGCAGTTCATGGCCGATCACGAGGACAGTTTCACCGGGAAGAACGAAGCCGACGAACGCTCACTCTGCGGCCACGTGGATAAAGAGAAGCGCGGCATTCCGGAGTTCGACTGGGCTCTCCATTATCCCGCCGGCTCGGTAACCGGAAAGGTCGCTGACTCGGATCTGGCCGCAAAGCTTTCACTGATTGCTCACGCCGGCCATCCTTGCAGCGAGGACTTTCTTGCCGCGCCCTTCCTTGCGGCGCATCCGGAGTACGCTTACCTCAAGCCAATCCTTATCGACATGAAATCCGGCCCATGGACTACATTTGCAGCACGGCAGGCGAAGTAGTTCTTGAAAGCATCCAGCAGCGAAGCGTCGACCGACAGCATCAATCGGCGGCGCTCAATGTCTCCGTAGCGGTGGCCATCACCATCTCCCGTATTGAATCAATCACCAGATCTGGTTGGTCGAGGTGAATCCAGTGCGCGCTCTTGTGCGCAATGACCTGTCGCGCGCGACAGCCTATGCGGGCAAGACAATCGTCGGAAAGTGGCGTGGACTTTTCCGGGGTAAGCACCAGCACTGGGATCTCCGGAATTGGTTCGGCGTTCTGCATCTCCCGGACGGTGTCGGGCACAGCAAGGACATGGCTGCGCATCCCGGCAAAGTTGTCGGGCCGCGACCAATGGGCGGCAATGACGGGCCAGACCTCTCGCGGCATCTTACCTACCTCGCCTTTGACTCGGTCAAGCACGTGGATGCCACCATTGCCAGCAGCGCCCGCCAGTCGGTGTGCAGTTCGGCCAGATCGCAGGAAAAGTGAAGTAACAGCGAGGCGGGCAAGCCCAACGCGCGCGATTGGGATGGCGAAACGGAATAGCCTCTTGCCGCGATCGATCTCAGATTGCCTGCCAGGGTTCATCGGCGGCCACTCTTCGCAGCGCATAGGGTCCACCAGCACAATACTGCTCACCTCGTCAGGATAGTTCAGCGCAAAACGGCGCATCACCAGTCCACCAAAGGAATGTCCTACGAGGATATAGGGCGGCTTGATGCCGGCTCCTGCTAACAGCAGATGCAGCTCAGCGGCGATGTTCGCAGGCGTGCGCGCCGTTCGGCTTTGGCTGCTCCAGCCCAGGCCACATCGGTCATAGGATGCCGTTGAAGCAAACCTCGAAACTGTCGCCTGGATGTGAAACCAATTCAGATTGGTGGCCGCAATTCCAGCCTCGAACAATACGGTAGGGTCACCCGATCCCATTTCCAGCAGATAGAGCTTCCGCCTGTCTCCGATGTCGATCCAACGGCCCTCTCTGGTGTAGCGGCGGCGGTCATTACGCGCCCCTAGGCACTGGTACGCAATGCCCGAAAGAACCAAGGCCGCGACCAATCCGAACATAGAGACGAGCAGGACCATTCCGTGTCCTAAAAATGCGTGAGTTGCGCGGAACTGAAGTCTTTCATGCTGAGGTTTGCTTTTGGAGTGCCGCGATCAATGATCAGCAGAACTGAGCCTGCCTGTCCGCGGATCTTTGCTTCGACTTGATGTGCTGACCAGACACCCCCATTTTGGCGCAATCCGAAGTAGGTAAATTCTTTCACCGTTCCGCCTTTCAGTGTCTTCTCCGCATACACCGGATACTCGGCACCGTGATCGAACCAGGTGGTTACCTCAGCGTAGTGCGTCTTGTCGGTCGCGCCAGGTGTACTCTTCACCACGTCACAATCGCGCGCACCAAACTTCGCCTTGTCCATCGCCATTTGACCTGCCCAGAAATACTGCGCTTCCAGAAAATCTTCGTAGCTGAATTCAGCGCCAAGCGGGCCGTCGCCCCACCTCTCAAAGGGCAGTGTAGCTGCGGTCGCGTCGCCTCGATGTGCAATTTGGACCACATTTAGTTTATTGGGCCGCATCTCCAACAGGATGTGTGTGGGGGCGTGGCTTCTAACTAATGAATCCGCGCTCGTCTTTGAGCACGTGCCAAGCTCCATATAAACGCGCAGCACGCCAGGGAACCAGTGCGCCTTGATAGTAACGGGAAAACTAAAGCGATTGCCGTTCGCATCCACGCGAATCAGGTGGCCACTGGCGCGATAATCCGCTGTCTCGATGCGCTGCCGCGATGCCGCGAGCACCATCTTCACGTCCGTTGCCGAGGAAGGAATCACGCAGAGCAGCGCGACTACCAGCGCAATGGAAGAGAATCTCATTCTTCTATCTTTCCATCGCGGAGACGAATCTGATGCGCGGCAGAGTGCGCGATCTCGTTTTCGTGCGTCACCACAATCAGCGTCATCCCCCGGTCCTTTTGAATCCCGGTAAGAATGTCCATGATGCGGGCGGAGTTGACGCTGTCCAGGTTTCCGGTCGGCTCATCTGCCAAAAGAATCTCCGGCGAATTTGCCAGCGCCCGTGCAATCGCTACCCGCTGCCGCTCGCCCGCAGATAATTCATTGGGATACTGCCGCAAACGGTGTTCGAGGCCCATTTCGCGGAGCAAAGCTTGAGCTCGTTCCGCGCGCTTAAGCGGACAGGGGGTAAGCGCCAGCATCGGCACCTGCACGTTTTCAAGAACGCGCAGCGTGGGCA
>JBAPYY010000151.1:0-2816 GCA_049284975.1 Occallatibacter sp. | reverse complement strand
ACAACGTCATGGCCGTCGCCAAGGCCGGACTCGAATCCACCGTCCGCTATCTCGCCTCTTCGCTAGGCGGCAGAAACATCCGCGTCAACGCCATCTCCGCCGGCCCCATCAAAACCCTCGCCGCCCGCGGCGTCGGCGACCTCAGCGAGATGCTCCGCTCCCACGCCGACCGCGCCCCCCTCCACCGCAACGTCGACCAGTTGGAAGTCGGCGGCGCAGCCCTGTTTCTAGCCAGCGACCTCTCCAGCGCCATCACCGGCGAAGTCATGTACGTCGACTGCGGCTACAACATCATGGGCTTCTAGTGCCCCGCGCCAAAGCCTGTAATGAAACCAATGCCTGTAATAAAGCCAAAGCCTGAAATAAAGCCAAAGCCTGTAATAAAACCAAAGCCTCCAATAAAAATGAGCTGTCATCCTGTGTATGACGACGTTGGCTTCTGTCAAGGCGCACTACTGCGTCGGCGTGGGAGGCGGTGTCAAGGGCGCCGTACTGTGGCGTTCATCTTGATCCTTGACACCGCCTCCCATACCCTCACAATTGAGTTGGGAACGAAGATCAGAGTTCTTTTCTGAGCTTCGTTCCATAGTTGAAAAACGTGTGTGTTTGCCATGCCCGTTTTCTTTAATCTCGCGGTGGAACTGGTTCCACCAACCATGTATTCGACCGCCGTCGCCGACGGCCATGATTGCTACTTCGATCTCCCCACGCTTTCAGGGAGGCAGGCTGCCCACTCAAGCGGTCGGTCTTGTCTTTCGACCACAGAATGACACGGGCTTGCCTGCATACGGACCGTGCAGCTGCGCATAATCGATCTGGTTGCGCAGCATCCAGTACAGCCGCAGCGCCAGCTTGCGCGCCACGGCAACCTTGGCTACACCGGTCGAGTGCCGGTGCTGCAAACGCTGGTAACAGCGCCTCAGTTCGCCATCGCCGCGCACCGCCGTGTGCCCGGCCTCGACCAGAAGAAAACGCAGCAGCGGATTACCCTGCTTCGAGATGTGCCCCAGCCGCTGCTTGCCGCCTGACGAACGTTCCGACGGGATTAGTCCCAGATAGCTGGCCACCTGGCGCGACTTGTTGAAGCGGCTCACATCTCCGATGGTCAGCACGAATGCCAATGCCGTCACCGGCCCCACCCCAGGATGAGTCATCAATCGCACCGCCGCTGGGCAAAGCTCGGCTTCCTTGCGCACCATCCGATCCAGCCGCTCAATCTCCGCGTTCATCTCCTCCAGTTGCTTGAGCAGATCCGTGCGCCGCGCCGCCGCGTAGGGCAACAAGGGCAGAGCGCGCAACTGCTCAAGCCCCTTCTCGGTCCACAACTGCCAGCGCAGCCGCAGACCCTGGTTCAGAGCCAGCGCGTGCAACTGGTTCTTCACCCGCGTCCGCATTTGCACCCGCTTATGGCGATGCACGATCAGCTGCCGAGCATCCCGCTCCGACGCCGAGGGCACCCACAGCGCCGGAAATCGCCCTTCCACCAGCAGCCGCAGAATGTGCCCCGCATCGCGCCGATCCGTCTTCTGCCGGCGCACATAGCTGGCACGGATCGCCGCCGCGTCCCCGATCTGATACCGATGACCCATCTCCTCCAGCATCTGCTCGAACCACTGCGTGTAACCGCAGGCCTCAATCCCGACTAACACTTCCTGACCCTGAAGCGAGGCATAAAACCGTCCCGCCTCCTCCTTGTGCGCCAGACGCAAATCCCTTACTTCACCGGTCTCGGTCTTCAGCGCCGCAATCTGCTGAAAACCAGGATGGTAATCGCATCCTATAATCACCATGACGTTGGCTCCTTCCTCCGGGCCATGGCTTTACACACACTGCCAATCTACCCGCTCGACCGAGCCAACGTCGTCATGAAATCAAGCGAACGGGGCCCCAGACGCCTTTCAGTCTGGGGGTGGTGAGTCGAAGGATCTGCGGTTGCACCTTGGGATTTATGCGAGGAGCTTCAGGAGCTTGTTGAAAAACCAGAATCCAAACGCCTTGTAACAGGGCACAACTTCAGTCGTGCCTATAAGGCCAATCAAATCAACTGGGCTTTAGCCCCTGAGGGATCTCTTCACTCCGATTTCGCTCCTACAGCGGCTTTTTCAACATGCTCCTGGTGTTCTGTTTCTGAAGTTCGCAACATAAATATCGCTGTCATCCTGAACGGGTGAAAATGATTTTGGAAAATACTGATTCAAATGAACATAACTCCGCAAATTTTTGCTGTGTAGGAACTGTGCAGGGAAATCGTGTAAATTTCAGCCAATACAAGTTCCTCTAGGTCTCTTGGGCATGGCATGTTGCGATCCTCCGACCTCACTGTAATGTGAAGACGCTGTGGAAGTGGAGGCACTTACCCCGCCCGCATCGATGCAGGTATTATCCATCTGTGCGGGAGGAAATAACGTGCTGAAATACGTGCGAGTCAAAGCAGTGGCGACCAAAGACGAGGATGAGCGAAACGTATTGCCCCTCCACCTTGACATGGTAATTGATGAATCGGGCAACGTGATCGGGGACCATCCGATCTTCGGATGTGAAGGGGAGATTAGCAGGGCTGGCGGAGATTCCACGCCTTTCATGCTTTACGCTTCCGGGGAGCTTGACTACGGGCTAGGCTTCGATTCGCCACCGAAACGGTACTACGAGTTGAACCTGAGAGAAGGCAAAATAGCAGTCGGTAGAATCCTCACACTGAGTCAAAACAATGGATATCAAGAAACTCGCAGAGTCTACGAGGTCAAATCGCTCGTTTCAGAGGAGAGTGATCGAAACTCATAGGTTCGATTAGTTCGGGACTGTTGTCTCTCACGTTG
>JBAPYY010000150.1:0-4652 GCA_049284975.1 Occallatibacter sp. | reverse complement strand
GGACTCGTCTGGCGGCGTGAGTTTCTGCGAAGAGTCCAGTTTGCCGCATTCGTCTCTGTGAAACGAATTCCATCCCATTCAAACTTAAATATTTGCTGAATGTCGGATTCAAAATCCGCAAGCAGCATCTGGAAACCGTTGCTCTGGATACTAGGGTCATTAAACGCGGGAGCGGCAAGATAATCGAGCCCTTGCCCCTTCATGCTTAGATACCTATCCGCACCAGCTTCGTGCTCGTGTCCCGTTAGAACCAAATCGGCTTGGGACTCGACAAAGTTCTTGAGAAGGCGTTGGTTTCCGGCATCAAGCCAGTTATATGGATGATGAAATATCGCCACACTCATTGTCGTTTCAGCGGGCGTAGCCCCGGTCAGGATTTGCTCAGGAAGGTAGAGTTTTGCTTGAACCTCATTCTTTCTCGAAAGCCAGGCTGTGTTGAAGCAATGGAAAAGCAGGGAGTGAGTTCCCACCTGGTAAGCCCTACGGAAGTAAAGTTTTTCTGAGTTCTTCAGGGGAGGATGACCGGAAACAGAGGCTTCGAATCGGAAGAAATCATCTTCGACTTCGATGATCGCTTCGAAGTTAAGCCCGTCAAGATTTACGCCCTTCCTCAGGTAGGCTTCTGGAGACTCAAGGACGGACTGTCGCGTGTCCGTCTCGGCCCGAAGGTTTAGGTCATGATTGCCGGGGACAACAACAGCATGGACAGATTCAAAGCGGGATGCTAGCAATCCATCCTTTAGAGCACTGATGAAACGAGAGGCAACCTCATATTCTTCCGGGGCGCCAGTGCAGGCGATGTCGCCCGTGAAAACGAGAAAGCAGGCATCGGAAGTTGGAGCTTTCGCCAGAATGGCCTGCTTAAGAGCATTAACTCGATTGGCTGTCTTGTCACCCGCCCCGGCAAAATGGATGTCGCTCAACTGCACTATCAATACGGACATATTTCTCCCTACCGATCAAGGGCTCCACTACATACCGTCGGAAATGTCCCAATCTTGGTCACTGACACTCTACTCGAAGTGGATAGAAAATCCAAATTTGCTATGCGGCTCCGGCGGAAAGCGAGTGGAGCGAGGGCGCGGTCCGTCCAAAAAAGATAGGAGAACCTACCAAACGTGATAAGCGCATGCATCCCGCCCAAACTCCATCCAAAAAACAACCAAAATCGACCAAAATCCTTCCTCGTTTACAACTTTTGGTCCGGCCATAACCCTGCATCTCCCGTTTCTCCGTCCGCCTGCACCCCGGCGTTCTAGCGAATCGGACTACACTTTTCGAATTAGTCCGGCTTTAAGCCTATGCGCGAGCGCACTTTCATCGCCCCACAGGCATACAAATCCACTTCACCTGCAGGCCGACATTTGCACCGTCTCCCGCCCCAAAATCCTCATTAAAATCTTCGCCCAATCTTCGCTCTTCGCGTATAATTCTGCCATGGACTTTCAACTGGTGACCACCTACACGCCCAAAGGAGATCAGCCGAGGGCCATTGCCGAACTGATGCAGGGCCTTGCGGCGGGCGAGAAGCACCAGGTGCTGCTCGGAGTCACCGGCTCCGGCAAGACCTTCACCATGGCCAAAATCATCGAGCAGTCCAACCGGCCCGCGCTGATTCTGGCGCACAATAAAACTCTCGCCGCGCAGCTCTACCATGAGTTCAAGCAATTCTTTCCCAACAACGCAGTCGAGTACTTTGTGAGTTATTACGACTACTACCAGCCGGAGGCTTACATTCCTGCCGGCGACTTATACATCGAAAAAGAAGCGACCGTTAACGAGGAGTTAGACAAGCTGCGCCTCTCGGCTACGCGGAGTCTGTTCGAGCGGCGCGACGCCATCATTGTCAGTTCGGTGAGTTGCATCTACGGCCTCGGCTCGCCTGAGGCTTACTACGGAATGTTGCTGCTTCTCGAAAAAGGCCAGCACATCAGCCGCAAAGACATAACTCGCCGCCTTGTCGAAATTCTCTACGAGCGCAACGATGTGGATTTCCGGCGCGGGACTTTCAGAGTTAGAGGCGACATCATCGAAGTCTTTCCGACTTATGACGAAACGGCTTACAGAATCGAGTTATTCGGCGATGAGATTGAGTCGCTGTCTCAAATCGACCCGCTTTTCGGCACGGTCAAGCAGAAGTATGCGCGGCTACCCATTTATCCCAAGAGTCATTATGTGATGCAGCCTGAAACCAAGGCTGGCGCGATTGATTCCATTGTGGCGGAGTTGAACGCGTGGGTGCCAGAGCTAGAGGCGCAGGGGCGCATGGTCGAGGCGCAGCGCATTCATCAGCGCACGCGCTACGACCTGGAGATGATCAAGTCCATGGGCTATTGCCACGGCATCGAGAATTATTCGCGCCACTTCTCAGGCCGCTTGCCTGGTGAGCCGCCGCCCACGCTCCTGGATTATTTCCCGCGCGATTTTCTGCTCTTCATAGACGAGAGCCACGCGACCATTCCACAGGTTCACGGAATGTGGTTCGTCGACCGCAGCCGCAAACAAAACTTGGTGGATTACGGCTTCCGTCTGCCCTCGGCCGTCGATAACCGCCCCTTGAAATTCGAGGAGTTTGAGAATCGCGTGCAGCAGGCGATTTATGTTTCCGCCACGCCGGGTCCGTACGAGCTAACGCGCTCTGCCGGAGTTGTAGTGGAGCAGGTCATCCGCCCCACCGGATTGGTAGACCCGGAAGTTGAAATCCGCCCCGTCAAAGGCCAGATTGACGATCTGCTGGGCGAAATCCGCGACCGCGCCAAGCGTGGAGAAAGAGTATTGGTGACCACGCTGACCAAACGCATGGCCGAAGATCTCGCCGGTTACTACACCGAGGTGGACGTGCGCTGCCGTTATATGCACTCCGAAATCGAAACTTTAGAACGCGTCAAGCTGCTGGCTGGTCTGCGCAAGGGCGAGTTCGACGTGCTCATCGGCATCAATCTGCTGCGCGAAGGGCTTGATCTGCCGGAGGTCTCGCTTGTGGCCATTCTGGATGCCGACAAAGAGGGATTTCTGCGCTCCGCCGGCTCGCTGATTCAGACCATGGGCCGCGCTTCGCGCCACCTCGAAGGAAAAGCCATCCTCTATGCGGACCGAATCACCGATTCCATGCGCCGTGCGATGAACGAAACCGACCGCCGTCGCCGAATTCAGCGCGCCTACAACGAAGAAAACGGCATCGTCCCGCAATCGATTATCAACAAGATGGATATGGGCTTAGCCGAGATTATGAAGGCCGAATATGGGGAGGTTGCCGAGGAAGAAGCGGCCGAGATGCCGGAACTCGCCTCGCAGGCCGAACTCGATGCCTATATCACCGGTTTGGAAACCGACATGCGCGAGGCCGCCAAGAAATTCGAGTTCGAGCGCGCCGCCCGCCTCCGCGATACCATTAAAGAACTGAGGGAAAAGGAGTTCTTGTTCGGATGAGGGAACTGGGACACTGAAGCATTCTGTCGCGTTCGAGCACGACGGATCGAACGTACAGATTCGGAAGTCCATCCAAAGTGTGAGCCAAATCACATATAAAGCGACTATGATGGATTGAGAATAGCTAAGTCGGGAGGCTGCTGAGGCATCCGGCCTGCGTGCAAGAATGATTTTGGAGTCTTAATGGCAGCCTTTGGCAGTTTTGCTCTTCTTATAGCGTTGGCGCTGGCCGCTTACAATTTGCTGGCTGGGGCTGTGGCGCTGCGTTTGTTGGCCACCGGGCAATCGGCGCGTATCTCGCCGGAACGGCTGGCGGATACGGCGCGCCGCGCGGGAATCATAGGGTTTGCGGCGATTTCTGCGGCGGCCTTTGCCCTGATCTGGTCGGTATTTACCAACGATTTTTCCATCACTTACATCATGGAGCACTCCAACCGTGCCCTTCCGGCTCCCTACAAGTTTTCCGCGTTATGGAGCGGCCAGGAAGGCTCGCTGGTGTTGTGGGCCTGGCTGCTCGCGGCCTACGGTTTTGTTCTGCGGCTGACACATAAGACAGATGTCAAGTTATATGCCTACGCTGGCGCCATTTTGGCAGGCATACAGTTCTTCTTTCTGCTGGTCCTGAACTTCGCCGCCCCGCCATTTGCCTTGTTGAAAGGCGCCATTCCCGAGGACGGCAACGGGTTGAATCCGCTGCTTCAGTATCCGGAGATGGTGATTCATCCGCCCATGCTTTACCTGGGTTATGTGGGCTTTTCGGTTCCGTTTGCCTTTGCCCTGGGTGCGTTGATGATGCGTTATCCCGGCGAGAAATGGATCAAGATTACCCGCGCCTGGACGATGGTGACGTGGCTGTTTTTAACTTGCGGCGTCTTTTTGGGAATGCATTGGGCTTACGCCGTGCTGGGCTGGGGCGGCTACTGGGGCTGGGACCCGGTCGAGAACGCCAGCCTGATGCCATGGCTGACAGGGACTGCTTTTCTTCACTCTGTGATGATGCAGGAGAAGAAAGGCATCATGAAAAGCTGGAACGTGTGGCTGATCTTTATCACTTTCCTGCTGACCATGCTGGGCACGATGCTGACGCGCGGCGGGCTGGTGAGTTCCGTTCACGCCTTTGCAGAGTCGCCGATCGGCTACTGGTTTATGGTCTTCATGGTGATCGTGCTAGCAGTGTGCATCTTCACATACATTCTCCAACACAGCCACCTGAAGAATGAGCA
>JBAPYY010000149.1:0-10978 GCA_049284975.1 Occallatibacter sp. | reverse complement strand
GGGCCGATCGAATCTTGCCGGTTTGAAATCGCGCTATCCAGGTCCGAAAATCCGGACCTGGGGCACCCAGTCTTGTGTCAATGCTCAAGCCGGATAATCCAGCGCCTCGGGAATCATTACCTTGGCGACCGTGTCGGCGGCGCGGTCTTTGGCCAGGCGAGAGCCGCTCAGGCAGGCGGTCAATCTGTTTTGCATGCGAAGGAAGTCCTCGTTGCCGGCGCAACCGGCGCAGGGTCCAGCCTTCTGCGGATGCGTACCGTCGGCGGCCAACACATCGAAGGCCATGGCCGAAATACCCGGCATGGTTCCTTCAAGCTCATCCAGCTCGCCAGCAAGGAAGCAACTGCGGTGTTCTTGTTCGTTCCAAGAGGGATGGCAGTTATAGCCGAAGACGAGTTCCGCACAGACGCGTGAGACTTCACCGGTTGCGGACGCGGCTTGTGTGTGGCAGAGGTCGCTGAGGAACTGCACTGTGCCTGCAAGGCCCTCGGCGGCGACGGGATCGTTTCCGCCCTGAGCTTCGAGTTCGAGTACGTCGAGAATCTGCGCGCGTGAGGCGACGAGCCAGCAGAGCGCGTCGGCCAAGGCAAAGGTGACGCCTTGGCGCTGCCCGTGATAGAGCTTTGCGCCTGAGGGGTCGGTGGCCTTTTGCAGGTGGCTGAGCGTCCATTGCCACATCTGCATGGCTGAAGCCAGAGTGCAGGCTCCGGTACCGGGGCGAGAAGAGGCGATGAGCCGCATCTGTGTGGTCCAGGCGCGGAATTGGGCCAGAAAGACTTCAGAGGTCATGGTGACGGTCAACTGGCGGCGCTGCACAGCTTCAGGGCCTTCGTATGTAGCTTCGAGTTGGGCGTCCATCCACTTGTTGCCGAGGAAGCCGGGGCAATCTTCGGTGATGCCGTAGCCGCCCATGAGGCTGACGGCCTCGCGCAGCAGGTTGGCTCCGTGCCCGGTGTTCCAAAGCTTGGTGGCCGGACAGAGCACGTTGGCCTCGGCATCCTTGAGTACGAATTGAACCAGCGGATCGGCTTCCAACTCTTGGCGGCGGGGAGCATCCGAGTTTTGCGCTATGAGAGTGACAAGCTCGATGGCACGCTGTTCGCTTTCCTTTAGCGCCTTGAACTCTGCGCGTCCGCCCTGGATACCGCGCTCCTTGAGAATTGCGCTCTTCTGTTTCTCGATGGGGTCCAGATCATCAAAGAGGCGTGCGGTGGCAAAGCCGAGCGAGGTAGCCGCTTCACCAGTGGCCCATACGTCGACCAGCCGATGCAATGCGTCTTCGCGCTGCTGTATGCCCTGCTCGTAGCGTACTGATCCGGGGGTAGTGCCCTCGGCGCCGCGGAAACGTCCGCGCTGGTAGCGAATGACCGGCTCAATGGCCGACAGGAGCTTGGCCGCTGACATAATGCCTACCGGTACACGGGTGCGGCGGAAGACCGCTTCGATGATTTCGCCGTGGTTGTAGTTGGGGACGATGACGCCGTCTTTTACGGTGTATCCGCCCACGATGCGGCTGGCCGGTACCTTCAGGCAGAAGATGGGATCGCCAGTCGAGGAAAGCTGGTGAACCAACTTTTTGGTGGGCGTTCCATGGTCGAAGGTGCCCTCGTCGGTATCTTCGAGGATCACCATGCAACTGCCCTTGATGCGCGGGTCGTCAGAGGCGACTGCGGCGGTGACGAAGTTGGCGAAAGCGATGTTGGTGATGAAACGGCCGCGCTTATCCACCTGAATCCATGGCTCTTCGCCATCCTTCCACTCGACGACGCGCATCCTGCCGCTCAACATGCTGGCATCGACGCCCACGTAGGGAATGGGTTCGGTGAGCACAAATGCGCCACGCCAGGGAGTGCGGTCCTCACCCGGCTGAGGAGGCGCAGAAAGGCTCTTGTAGCGGTTTACCTGCTCGGCTGTGCCGCGCTCATGAATGGGCGAGAGGGCCAGAAATCCAGCCAGGCTGGCGGTGGCCGCGCCACCATCTACCCAGGCAAGCTCGAAGGCTGCCAGGGCGAGTGCCAGGTTCTTGGGCCCGACGATAAAGCCGCCCTCTTCAGGCTCCATGAAGGCCGCAGTGACTCCGGCGCGGTCAAACGCTTCCATCATCCCGTTCTTCCCCGGAGTCCACTCGTGTGTGTTCCGCTCGCCGGCGGCCACCAGGCGCGCCACAGTTCCCCTCGCCACGCCGCGCGCCGACTGGACCAGCATTTGCAGATCGAAACGGTCGGCAAAGCGCCATAGAATCTGGCGCACAGCGTCTCCTGGGAGAGTGAGCATGATCTTCGCTTCGGGCACAGCAACCGTAGCCATAAATTTTGTCCTCAGGCAGCGGTCATATTGTGCTTTACCAGGCCGTGGATTGCCTGTGACCTGTATCACTTCGAGCGGTCGGCGCGTATGGTCGATAATGCTGGGCAAGGGCAGGGGATTTCGTTAGACGAAAACGCTAAATACACGCCGCGGAGCAAGATCGGGTTCTTCGACCTGTGCCGGGCGTCACTTACGGCCGGGCGCTGTAACCTATATGTAACGGACTTGACCGGTAAACTGTCTATATCCGGACGAGGAGCAAGACCATGACATCACGGATCCCTGCAGTGGCAGTGATTTTGCTGGCCGCTTTCATTACGGCGCCTGCCAACTCACAAGCGCCCGGCGCAGACATTTACAAGGCCAAGTGTGCCGTCTGCCATGGGGCTGACGGACAGGCCAATACGCCGTTGGCCAGGATAGTGAGAACTCTTCCATTCAAGGCGCCGGCGCTTCTCAAGGCGAGCGATGCGCAGTTGTTTGACTCGACGAAGAACGGCAAAGACACAATGAAGGGATATGGCGGCAAACTGTCGGATGCGCAGATTAAGGACTTGGTCCATTACATGCGCATCCTGCAGAAATAGAAGAGCGCTCCCCTGGGGGAGTGCGCATAATTTTCGCTCCAGGCATCACAACCGCAGCCATAAATTTTTGTCCTCCGGCAGCGGCCATATTGTGGTTTACTGGGCCTTGGACTGCCCGTGACCTGTATCACTTAATTCGGTTGGCGCACACTGTTTGTAGTCCTCGGCAAGAGCAGGAAATCTAATGTGTTGAAAACGCAATAGGTACGCCTTGGCGCAAGATCGGATTCTTCGACCTGTGACCGGCGTCACTTCCGGCCGCGCAACGCAACCTATATGAAATGGACTTGACCGGAAATATGTCAATGTCCGGACAAGGAGCAACACGATGACTTCAAGAATCAGTGCTGCGGCTGTCGTTGTATTGGCCGCTTCTATTGCGGTTCCTGCCTTTTCGCAGGCATCCGGTGCAGCAACTTACAAGGCTAAGTGCGCAATGTGCCACGGCGCCGACGGGCTGGCCACCACGCCGATGGCCAAGAACATGAAAATACAGTCTTTCAAGGCGCCGGCGATGGTCAAGGCTACCGACGCGCAGCTGTTCGCCTCCACCAAAAACGGCAAAAATAAGATGCCCGCTTACGCCGGCAAACTGACCGATGCGCAGATCAAGGATGTGGTCGCTTACATCCGTACACTGCAGAAATAGAGGAGCCGGTCCCAGCCACTGGCGCTGAGCGGGAAAAGGCCTCAATCCTCTATCTCACTCGCGCCTGGCTGGGGACTGGCCGGCATGTGCAAGTATCGATCGGAGCCGACATGAAGACTGTATCCTCGATTGCGCTCGCTTTGGGAGCGCTTCTGGTTTTCGCGGTGCCGTGCGTGACGGCGGCGGAAACCGACTGCCTCTCCTGCCACGGGGACAAGACCCTGCAGGACGCCTCAGGGCACAGCATTGGAGTGGATGGCGCAAAGTTCGGGGCCAGCATACACGGCAGCCTGAAATGCAATGATTGCCATTCCACAATCAAAGACTATCCTCATCCGGACCAAGTGACGCCCGTCAAGTGCGAAACCTGCCACGCCGACCAGGCGGCCGGCCTCGTGGGAAGCGTTCATGCCAACCGGGCGGAGCATCCCTGCACCAGTTGCCACGGAGACGCACACTCCATCTTTCCCAAGACGGACGCCCGGTCAGCGGTATACCCGCTGAACATCCCGCGCACTTGCGGGGCCTGCCACGGCAACGCCGCCATGGCTCAGAAGCACGGCCTGCCCAACGTTTATCCGCTGTATATCGACTCCATCCATGGCTTCGCGTTGAGCAAAGAGGGATTGCTGGTGGCGGCAAACTGCCAGAGTTGTCACGGATCGCATCACATCTTGAGCCATAAGGATCCGCTGAGTCCGACTTACAAGGCGAACATTCCCAATACCTGCGGAACTTGCCACGCGGGAATCACCGAAAACTATATGGGCGGAGTGCACGGGAAAGCTATAGCGGCAGGTAATCTGAACGCGCCGGTTTGCACGGACTGCCACACGGCACACGCCATTCTGCAACCGACCGCGGCGGCGTTCCGTATGCAATCTACGCCTATTTGCGGCTCCTGCCACAAGGACAAGCTGTCAACTTATCGGGATACTTTCCACTCGCAATTGGGTTCGCTGGGCGGCTATGTGGAGACTGCGCGCTGCTGGGATTGCCACGGAGCGCATGATGTGTTGCCTGCATCCGACCCGCGATCTCCGATTGCCAAAGCAAATCTGGTGACGACCTGCGGCAGGTGCCATGCGGGCGCCAACGCGAGCTTCGTGCAGTATCAGCCGCACGCCAACGCGCGCAATCGCAAATTGAACCCGGCGCTCTACTTCGTCCGCTTGTTCATGAACCTGCTGCTGGCCGGCACTCTCGGGTTCTTCATGATTCACACCATACTGTGGCTGATCCGCTCGCGCTACGACCAGATCAAGAGAAAGGCCGCGGGAGGAGAAAAGAATGCCTGATAAGGAACCGAAAGTAGTTGAAAGCGGCGAGAAACGTCCCACCGGTGAGCGGTATTTCATGCGCTTCACGCGGGCGCAAAGGTATCTTCATGCCGCTCTGTTCACCAGCTTTCTGGGGCTGGCGGGGACAGGTCTCCCGCTGCGCTTCAGCGAGAGCATCTGGGCGCGCGGCCTGGCGAAAGGCGTGGGAGGGTTCGGGGCGATCCTTTTCTTCCATAAATTTTGCGCCATCGTGCTAACCGCGGCGTTTCTCATTCACGTAAAAGACCTGTTTACCCGCGCGGTGATCCATCACGAAAAGGGAATCTTCTGGGGCAAAACTTCGATGGTGGCTAACTGGAAGGACGTGAAGGATCTCTTTGGGCACCTTCGCTGGTTTTTAGGACTGGGACCAAAGCCGCAGTTTGAACGTTACGCCTATTGGGAAAAGTTCGATTATTGGGCGGTCTTCTGGGGCATGGTCGTCATCGGCTTTTCTGGTTATGCGATGTGGTTTGCCCCGTTTTTCGCGCACTTTTTGCCCGGCTGGGCGTTGAACGCCGTGCTCGTGATTCATAGCGAAGAAGGGCTGCTGGCAATTCTATTCATCTTCTCCATCCACTTCGTGAATACTCATCTGCGTCCGGACAGTTTTCCCATGGACATGGTGATCTTCACCGGAGTGGAGAGCGAAGAGGAGTTCAAGCACAAGCGCACACAGGAGTATGAACGGTTGAAGGCCCAAGGGAAGCTGGAGTCGAGACTCGGTGAGGCGGCGCCGGTCTGGCTGCTCAACTTCTCCAAGGTTGTGGGATTCATCGGCCTTCTGCTGTTGGTGCTCACGCTGACCGCGTATTTCGGATCCTGAAGGTATAAGTAGCAAATTTTTCTTTAAGATAGAGAATCTGTCTCACTCGCCAGAGGTTGTTCGCACATTGCGGAAAGCCTCTGGCGAGTTTCGTTTACTTTGACGCTGTGATTCCAATCACTGCGAGTTTCTCCGCTGCGGCGTCTCCTGATAGGCGTGACCTCTCCCAAAAGAACACTCGCCCAAACGCTCGCCTTATCTCTGCTCTTTTGTGCTGGGACTGCTCGCGCTCAGCATAAGCTTCAGGACAAAGACTGTCTTACATGCCACTCCGACTCCACCCTGACGACGGAGGTGAACGGCAAGCAGGTCAGTCTGTTTGTGGACGAGGGCAAGCTCAAGCATTCCATCCACGGCGATATGTTCGCTTGTGTTGATTGTCACAAAGATGTGAAGAGCCTTGCGCATGACACTGCGCCGAAGAAAGTTCGCTGCGCAGAGTGCCACGCCGACGCACAGGAAGCCTACACGCATAGCCTTCATGCCAGCACTTACCGTGCGGGCGGGCCGGGAGCAAACTGCCAGGACTGTCACGGAGGCGCGCACGAGGTCTTGGCGGCTTCCGATGCAAAATCGCCGGTGAATCACGCTAATATTCCTGTCACGTGCGGCCGGTGCCACGGGCAAAAATTCCTAATGGAGTCGACTGGCGAAAGCGCTCAGCCCTTCATTTCTTATCAGGACAGCGTGCACGGGCGCGCAGTCGAAAAGGGATCAACACAGGCAGCGGTTTGCACAGATTGTCATAGCGCGCACGAGATTCTTCCCGCCAACAATCCCAAGTCTCCGATTTATAAATTCAATGTTCCGGCGACCTGTGGCAAGTGCCATTCGGCGGTTGAAACGACTTTCATGCAGAGCATTCACGGGCAAGGAATTGCGCGGGGCAACGGACTGGCTCCTGTGTGCACGGACTGTCACGGAATCCATTCGATCAAATCCCCGGTGAATGCCAACGCTGCTATTTCTGAAAAGAATGTTTCCCGGGATGTCTGCGCCCGCTGCCACGAAGGCGTGCGGCTGTCGCAGGAGTTTGGCGTACCCGGAGGCCGGGTTTCAACTTATTTCGACAGCTATCACGGATTGGCGGCCGAAGGCGGTTCGGTGGTGGCGGCCAACTGTTCCAGCTGCCACGGCGTGCACAACATTTTGCCGTCGAGCGATCCCCACTCCACGGTGAACAAGGCCAATCTCGACGCGACCTGCGGACAGTGCCACAAGGGAGTGACCCAGAAGTTTACGCTGACGCCGGTGCATCAGGGCGATGGAATTCACCACAAAGACATCGGCTCTATCGCGGTGCGCTGGGTTCGGTTGACTTACGTGTTTCTGATTTTGATTGTGATTGGCGTCATGTTCCTGCACAACGCGATTATCTGGCGCAGCAAAGCTGTGGCGCGGCGCGCAATGCAGAATCCCATGATGCATCGCATGACGGCCAACCAGCGCTGGCAGCATCTGATTCTGCTCACCAGCTTTATTGTTCTCGTGATTACCGGCTTCGCGCTCAAGTTCCCCGACTCATGGTTTGCCCATGTGCTGGGGATGGGCGAACGATTCCGCGGCATCATTCATCGCGTCGCGGGCGTTGTTCTGATCGGCGCCGGCTTCTACCATGTCTTCTATCTGGCTATGGCGAAAGAAGGCCGGCGGCTGATTCTCGACATTGCGCCGAGGCTCAAGGATGCGTTTGATGCCTGGGCGACGATGCGCTATTACCTTGGTCTGGGCGGCGAGAAGCCGAAGTTCGGCCGCTTCAATTATGCCGAGAAAGCAGAATACTGGGCGCTCGTGTGGGGCACGGGACTGATGGCGGTTACCGGCGTGATGATTTGGGCCAAGGTCTGGGTGGGAGACCTGCTGGCGCGCTGGTGGGTGGATGTTGCCACCGCTATCCATTTCTACGAAGCGATATTGGCCACGCTTGCGATTGTGGTCTGGCACTTCTATCAGGTCTTCTTCGATCCTGATGTCTATCCGATGAACTGGGCCTGGTGGGACGGGAAGATGCCGGTGGAGCATTATCGCCACGAGCATGAGTTAGACACTGAGGCGCTGGCCGAAGCAGCGGCTCAGGATTCGACTCCCAGAGCCGATAACCGGGGCAAGGGAGACGGCGCTTCATCCTAAGGTACTAAATCAATGTGAGACCTAAAGGATCTCTTGTTGAAGGACGTGATTGCCTCGACAAGGGACTGCGGGTCAGTGTGTTTTTGATGCTTGACAACGCCTCTACCGAGATGTAGATTCGCGGAAACACTCAAAGGTCCTCCCCCGACGACTCTTGTAAGAAAGAAGAGGCAAGATGGCTCACGTACGGAGTTTCAAAACTCTGGGGTTATTGGTGTTTTTGTTGGTTTTCAGCCTGGTAACAGTAGCACAAAGCCTTGCACAAGTAGCATTCGCTAAGAAGAGCAGCAAGATGGGATACCCAGGATCCCAGCCGGCGGCTCTAGGCCCCGACGATCCGGCAACTTTAATCCAAAACAAACTACTTTCTCAAATCAAGCTGACCAAGGCCACGGACGACCGCACGGATATTGTGACGGCCGGAGACATTGTGGCGCTGAATAAAGACGGACTGATGATGTGCAGTTCGGTCTCGACCTATGCGTTCAACAACACGTATGACAACGGGGTTCTGACGGCGAATCAGATCAACGGTGCGAATCCCAATGCGGCCATGCAGTCGGCTGTGGGCCAGGCAGTGACGGGCGCAGTTTTAAATCATTTTTTTGGGAGTTTTGGCGGCATCGCCAATTCTGCGCTTAACAGTGCCACGGCCCACCCCGCAGCTCCGGCCCCATGCACATCGCGGAAGTTCCTTGCCGGGGAAAAGTTCTGGGTCACGGGAGTCACCGCTCAACCAGACGGTATCCTGTTGAGCCTGTACAGCGATCCATATAGCGACGTCCGCTACTACGGAGAGGTCAAGTTTTTCTTCCCCGCAGGCGCGGTCGCTCCCCCGGACGGTCGTCACCGGAGAGGCGCTCCGCCTCCTGCGCCGCGTGTAGCGCCGCCAGTGGACGACTTCCTCAAGACAGTGGCAGAACTGATTACGGTTGTTCCTCCGGATGACCAGAGCAACCAGCCTGCTCCTGCCGAGACAGCCGCAGTTGCGCCCGCGCCCGTCGCACCCCCCGCGCAGTTGACGGACATTGCACCCCCTCCCCCACCTCCCGATGTTCCCCCACCGACTATCGCTCTCGGGCAGACCAAGGATCAGGTGGTTGCGGCATTTGGGCAGCCTGCGAAGGCAGCCAAGCTGGGAGTGAAGGAGATCCTCTACTACAAGGAAATGAAGGTGACTTTCACAAATGGGAAAGTCAGCAACGTTGACTAGGACGCGGGCGATGCGAGCCTCGCACCTATGACATCGGCAATGCCTCAGGTTCCCATTTCTGGAAAAGTTGCGCGGAACCGCAAAATCGAAAGGAAAAGAGAATCCAATGACCATGCAAGTTCTTGGTAGGGCCATTCGAGCAGGTTTCTCAGTAATCATTCTTGCCTTGTTTGCGGGGTACGGCATTGCAGGAGCCGCGACCAGGCCTGCTCCCGCTCCCCCCCGGCCAGCACCGCCTAGGCCTGCGCCACCTAGACCAGCACCACCCCGGCCTGCGCCAGCCCCAAGACCCGGCGGCGGTGGGGGCGGTGGTTTCCACCCCACAGCGAACGGCCCCGGTGGTCATGGACCAACCGCGAATGGCCCAAGCGGACGCGGACCCAGCGCAAATGGGCCGGGAAATCATGGACCGAGCGCAAATCATCCGGGAGATCACCCAGTGGGAGTTGGCGGCGGCAGGCCGCCGGAACACGGCATTGGACCTGGCGGCTTTCGCCATCCTGAACCCATCAGAGCGTTCCACGGTGGCCCCGGACCCAGAGGCGGCCAAGAGCGCTTTGGAAGAGGCGGCGGCGCGATTCGCACGCGGCCCGATGGCAGAATACGCGATGTGCATGACGCCAGACGAGGCATGGACATTCACCATGGGCTGAACGGCGGACGCAGATTCTCGGTGGAGCGCGGTGACCATAGCCGCGTCTTCGGCGAGCGAGGCCGTCGGGGATTCGTAGAGCATCCTTACGGCTTCCACGGGTACGATTTCGCGCGGCGCAGTTACTTCGACCATGGTCACGCTTACAGCCGTTTCTATCACGGCTATCGCTACCACGGAATGGATGGCAGGTGCTGCGACGGCGGTGGAGGCGGCGGTGATGCAGCCGGTGGCGGTGGTGGCGGAGGCGGCTTTCAGCTGAGTGTTTTTGCCCCCGGAGCCTTTTTTGCTCCTGGATTCTACGGATGGGCGTATAACCCGTTTACTGCAGCATTTCCGTTCGAATGGGGATGGGCGGGGAGTCCGTGGTACGCATATTACGGCGGGTTCTTTGCGCCTTATCCTATGTACTCCAGCGCCGCGTACTGGCTGACCGACTACATGATCTCACAGGATCTGCAGGCGGACTATCAGGCGCATATGGAAACCGGCGAAATGGACGGAGATGCAATACCGCCGGGCGGCCCAGTGGCTCTGGATCCCGACGTAAAACAGAAGATTGCCACTGAGGTGCGGAGTCAGTTGGCTTTGGAAAACATGGAAGCCGGGCTGAACGCCAGTAATCAGGATATTGATCCCGGCTCCAGCGGGATTTCGCGGGTGCTCTCCGACGGTCATAAGCATGTGTTTGTGGTTGGCAGTCCGATGGATGTGCTGGATGCTACGCAGACCGAATGCTCGTTAAGCAACGGCGATGTGCTGGCGCTCCAGTCACCACCTTCGCCCAGCGCGCCGGCTGTGGACGTGGTGGTGATGGCCAGCAAGGGCGGTCATGAGTGCCCGAAACTGAGCACAGTTACCGTCCAATTCGCAGATCTTCAGGAGATGCAGAACCATATGCGGGAGACCGTGGATCAGGGACTTATGGAACTGCGCGATCGTCAGGGTACGGGAGGGTTGCCGAAGCTGCCGCCATCAGCGCAGGCCCAGCCGGTTCCAGCGCATTATGCCGAGATTGCTCCTCCGCCGGATCCGAATGCAGGGTCCGAGATCCAGGAGCAGGATCAGCAGGTTGAGCAGGCAGAAAAGGACGTAAGCAACGAGGCGCCGCAGGCGGGCGGCGGCCAGTAAACACCTCATCGGGTGCTGCCGCTCAGATTGAGCCGGAGCGGCAGCATCCTTTGATCCTCGAAGGTCTTTGGTGTACGGAAGAGATTTGCGTGCGCCGCGATTCCACAAGCCTTCAACTGACCTTCCAACTGGGTCTTTTAGAAAAGTAATTTATCTCCTTATTG
>JBAPYY010000148.1:0-4651 GCA_049284975.1 Occallatibacter sp. | reverse complement strand
TGGCCAACCGCACAGTGGACAAGAATTTCCAGGTCGATGCCTCTGTGCTCGCGGAGTTCAAAAAATTCCTCACCAGCCAGGACATCCCTTATACCGAGGCTGACCTGAACGCCTGCATGGACTGGCTGAAGATCAGCATCAAGGACAAGATCTTCACCATTCAGTTTGGCGAGTCTGAAGGTCTGCGCAGCCGCGCCGACTGGGACCCGGAAATCCAGAAAGCGCTCACTTATTTGCCCGAAGCCCAGGCTCTCGAAGACCACGCCCACAAGGTGTTAGCCGAGAAGGCCATGGCAAGGAATGAATCGAAATAGGCCGCAGTCCACTTAGAAACCAAGAGGCCATCCCGCTGGGGATGGCCTGTTGGTTTGCATAGTCTTTCATTCGCTGGATTGCTTTGAATTCAACTCCAGGTCAGCTATTTATTCTGCTGCGCCCTGGACATCTCCGCCAGTACGCTCACGAAGATATTCCTGAACTGCTCGAAGAGTTGTTCCAGTTTACCGACCTCATCGTCAGAGTCGGTCTTGATTGGAGTTTCGAAATCTCCGCCAACCAGCCGCGTGGCCGCCGTTAGTATGCGTTGCAGGCGTTTGAATATGAAGCGGTTGAGCAATGTCAGCAGCAGAATAATGCCGCCCGAAAGAGAGACAAAAGTCAGGACCAGCAGGATATTCTGCGTTTTCCGCATCGAACCGTAAACGGCTGTTATATCCTTAACGACAAACATCGCGCCTACAGTTTTCCCCTCGGCGTCACGGATTGGAAAGATGCCGCGCACAAAGTGGGAACCTTTCTCTTGATACTGCTCCAGTACCTCGCCATGTTCGGGTATTGTGGCCAGGTCTCCCTGGAAATCAATGATTCTTTCATTGCCGGTGGTGGTGCCTTCCACCACATACCCTGCATGGTCGTCCCAATTATCGCGTCGCTTCCAGGTCGCGGCCGAATCCGCCCAAAACTGCCTGTCCACAAACTTCTTGTTCAGCAGAATTCCGTAGTCGTTTCCGGTCTGGCTTTTCATTGCGAACATGAACGGATCAAGCTCTTCACCAAGCTCGATATAGCCGGTCACCGCGCCCTTGGAATCATAGACGGGCCGGATGATTCTCACCGCAAAGCCTGCCCTGGCCAACTCATTCCCGCTCACGATGGCATGTTTGCGCGCTACTTCCAGGTCGAAAAACCTATTCAGGTGGTCGCCCCACTTGGCGGGGTTGTGAAGACGAAGGAAGACGGTCATATCGGGTTCTGGAGTGTGAAACATCCAGTTCGTGATGCCTTCGCTCTTCAATTGCGGATAGAGTGGTGCGGTCAGTGCCAGCAGGCGGGTGCGATCCTTGGCCGCGAAGGCATCTCGGATCGCTGGCTCCGCGATCAGAGCATCACTTACAGCCGTCATCTTGCTGATGTCTCTGGCTTCCAAAATCGTGAATGTCTTTTGTGAACCCGTGGCCGCCTCTGTTGCCAGGCCTCTTGAGTTCTCAACAGTGAAGTAATGCATCAGCCCCACAACGCAGCCTGTGCCAAGCACGAGACAGAAAACCAGCGCGATCAGAACCTTAGCTTGAATAGACTTGTAGTTCATCCTGAGACTCCTCACGCGCTGATATTCAACACGTCTTTGATAGCTTGTTTGAGTTTTTCCACGCCCGCCGGGTCATCTGGAGTCGTGGGAGAGATAAACGTCAGCAGTCGGCCTGCCTTGAGCGCGATCTTGCCCCGCGTATCCGTCGCGTCCAGTCCCTTGGCCGTAATTGTTGATTCGATTAGCACTTTCAGATCGTATAGTTGGCTCACTAGACAAACTCCTTAGTCCCGTTGAACGCATCTTTCCACAGACATGCAGGCGGAGGAAGACTCATTCTGCACACTTATCGGCCTGATCTGTCGATTATTTCAATCCGCAACTCTCAACCGCAGATCTCGAATAGACCTTTTCGCCATCTATGCGGTTTTCACTCGATTCGGCGGATGTGGCGCGCTCCAGACTGAAACCCATCCGAGTGAATGTCGATAGGGGTGCAACTGGCAGCCAACCGAAGATTGCGGCGCAGTTGCACGGACGAGCAACCGATGCACAATGCAGCGCCATCGCATACTTCTACATTTCTCACTGGAGCGCAAACAATGAAGCACCTCAATAGTTCTATGGCAAAAACGAAAGCGGTGACGGGCACGATTGCGAAGCTGCAAGTTCTCTCAGTGTTAGTGGGCTGCTTGTTTCTGGCCCACGGCGCATTGGCTCAACAATCAGGCTTGAACAAGCAGGCGCTGGTTTACATGGCCTACCCGATTCCCAGCAGCAGGGTCGAGCCATTCAAGCTGGACAACTTCCCCAAGTGGGCAACACTTGACATGCAGATCCGCGAGCGCGGAGAGAACCAGAGCTCCGACGGGTATGTGTCCGGCAACGACGCGGTATACGACCTGTCGCGAATCTGGGGCGCGCTGGAAGTCCGGCCAACCCAGCATTTCCTCGCCTATATCCAGTTCATGGACCTACATGCGCTGGGGTTGCCGCTGAAGTATGTTTCGGCCAATATGCGCGACGACTTTGATGACCGCCAGGCATTTCTCGAGTACCACGCCAAGAACGTGAAGATCATCGCCGGCCGGCAAGAGTTGAGGTACGGCGAGGAGCGGTTGGTGGGTATCAGCAACTGGACGAACAACAGCCGTACATGGGACGGATTTTTGGGGCGCATCGGCGACAAGAACCGGCTGGATCTGTTCAGCACGTCGGTGGTCGCGGTCCATGCCGAGTCGCTGGATAAGCACGGCGCGGGCCTGACCTTCCACGGCGCGGTGGGAACCATCACAACCTGGGTGCCTCATACGGTTTTGATGCCGTTTGTTTATGTCAAAGCCTTGCCACGGGTCGAAAGTCAGCAGAGCACGTATGGCACCGAGACGGAAGTGACACCAGGCGCCGAGGTTTCCGGCAAGTACCAGGACGGGTTCTATTTCGAGACGCTGGGCGCCCTGCAGCGCGGCAGTTATGCGAACGACTCGATCCAGGCCGGTGCCGGATATGCGAAAGTCGGCTACACCGCAGAGAAGATCAACTGGAAGCCGCGTCTGACGGGCGAGTACAAATACGCCTCCGGAAATCCGAATAAAACATCATCGTCGACTCGGATCGGCACCTTCGATCAGCAGTATCCGAGCAACCACAACGCCTTCGGCATGACTGATTTGTTCGGCTATCAGAACATTAAAATGGACAGAATTCATCTGGACATGGCTCCGCTCAAACGTATGTCGCTGCTGATCGAGCAGGAATGGATGCAGGTCGCCACTGTCCATGACAGCGTATACAGCGGGTCGGCATCAGCGACGGTAAAGGCGCCGACGGCTGGTTTCCTCAGCGACGACATAGGACGGGAGTTCGACGCTTCCGGCCAGTATGCCTTCCTGCGTGACGACCTGACGCTGAATTTCGGCATCGCCCGCTTCTCGCCCGGCGCGCTGATGATCGAGAACGCGCACGGAGCCGATTTGACCGAAGGCCATTTCGGCCTGACCTACAAATTCAATGTGAATGGAAAGGACTCCGCTCACTAAGAATCTGCGCAAGAATATCTGCCAATCGTTCGACGCAATTCTCCGTCGATCTGGGCAAGCGGTTCTAAGTAATCTTCGATTCCAATGCCGAAGGGAAGTCCTTGAACGACGCGGCTTTCCTTCGGCCGGGGCGGAAGCTGATGAGACTGGTGAGTTGACCGAAACCGAGTTTAAGAAAGCAAAGGTCAGCAAGCCACTCGGGGGAACCGAAACATGACAGCGGGAAGGTTTCTACGGCATACAACGAAAGCGGCAACGGGCAAGAAAGCGAAGTTGCTGGTTCTTTCAAAGTTGGTGTGTCTCTTGCTTCTCGACCCCAGTGCGGCGGCTCAACAATCAGCCATGAACAGTCCGTCACTCGTGAAGATGGAATACCCACAGACCACCAGCAGGGCAGTGCAATTCAAGTTCAATAACTCTCTCGTGCTGGTAACCGTGGAAATGCAATTACGCGCGCTCGAAGAAAACCAGAGTTCCGGCACATATTGACAGATAGTCAGTTGGGGCGACGCTTATGAGCGCCCAGGGGCCCGGCGGTTATTGCCGCCGGGCCTCTACACAACGCCAACCGCTCTTGATTCAAAGGCCGCCAGGCTCGCCAATCGTGCGTCAATTCCTATTCCATATGGGCATCGACGGCCGCATCTATCCTATCGGCTCCGAGCCAACCGCCGCCGGCAAGGAAGCCGGCCAGCTTGACTTCATGGACGACTGGTATCCCATCCAGGTTAAGCAGATGGATAAGACAGGCCGTCCCGACATCGACAAGTTTGAAGCGGCCATGATGCGGACCAAGCGCAAGAAGGGCTTCTTCGTCAGCTTCGACTTCTCGAGCGATGCCATGCGCGAGATTGACCAGTTCTTCCGGCGCGAGCACATCGTGATTATTCCGTTGACAGTGCGCGAAATTCTGGACGAAACCATCGCGCAAAGGCTGGCCTAACGGAATCTCTGGTCAGGTCGGTGTAGTGAGAAGGACTGCCCCTCCCAATCAGCCCTTGCCGAAAATTACCTACCACCGGCGCACAATCATCAAATGAACAATGACCAGAGGCGCAGCGTCGGAGACGCCCCGGTTCAATAT
>JBAPYY010000147.1:0-2577 GCA_049284975.1 Occallatibacter sp. | reverse complement strand
TCATATCGATAACGCCTCCTGACTCGCGCATCACTTCGGAAGCCGGAGTTTGTGTGAAAATCGGAGAAACCTCTTCGCCTTCGGTATAGTTCTCCTGGCCGCCCAGAATCACCTTGTCGCCAGGTTGAAGACCGCTTCTGATCTCTGCTAGCTTCGAGCCACGAAGACCGACCTCCACATTGCGGATATGAACGCGATTGCTCGCATCGACCGAGTAAGCTGTCTGTTGTTTTCCCTTGAGGACGAGCACCTCAACCGGAACGGTGACGACATTGTTTACACGTGCGAGTTGCAACTCTGCATTGGCGTACATGCCTGGGTCGATCGAAAGATCCTGATTCTCGACATCGACCTCGGTTTCCATCGTTCGCGTTTCAAAGTTCACGTCGCGTGTGTAGCGCACGATCTTCCCGGTGAAGGAGCGGCCAATGGCATCCACGCGAACCTGCATCGGATCGCCGATATGAACGAACTGGACATCGTTCTCTGGAATTGGCATGCGCAAGCGCAGCAAACCGCTCTGCGAAAGTCTTACGATTGGAATGTCCTGCTCATTGGAATTGGTTCCGCTCTGGATGAGCGCACCCGTGTCGGCATAGCGCCACACAACCACTCCGTCCAGCGGCGCCACAACGTTGGTGTAATTCTCTAGCGCCTGAATGCGGTCGTTGTCCGTATGGGCCACCTCGGTGCGCTGCTCAGCGGCTGCCGCAGCAGCTTTAGCCGCGTCTATTTGTGACTCCGAGGACAGGTCTTTGCTTTCGGCGTCGTCGAGTTCCTGCTCCGCAATTAGACCGGGCTGCGCCTTTGACGTTTCGAGCAGCCGCTCATAGTCAGCATGAAGCGCTGAATGGATCGCTTCGTCCCGCTTGATCTCATTTTGCGCGCGCAGCAGGTCGTCCTTGGCACGCTGTACTTCGAATACAGTGCCCTTAAGCTGTGCATTCAACTCTGGAACTTCCAACACCGCCAGAGTCTCACCCTTGCGGACCCTGTCGCCGATATCCACATTGATCTTGACCATGAATCCGGTGACCTTGGGATGAACGTCCACCACCTGGTAGGGCTGGAATTGCCCGGCGAGACTCAGCGTGTGTGCGATGTCTCCACGCGCTGCCACGGCCACTTTTGCAGATGGCGTTTCAGCAGCATGCGCGTTCGGGTGTTGACTCATGACAATGTGCGCAACAAAGCCAGCCAAAACAGGAATCGTGATTCCCGCGGCGACGAGCAATGAGGTTCGCTTTCTCATATCCTGAATGCACCTCTATTGAGAGTGGGGTTCCCTGGTTTACGATGACAGGACACGTTCTCCAATGGAGAATAGGCCTTGCTGCACTCGATCAGTGAGCTTGGTCGAGTGCTTCAGAATTGATAATGAAGGAATGTCTAGGCAAGAACGGGAGGAGGGCGAACGAACAGGGTGTTGAGAACGGCACGATGCAGTTGCAACTGCCTACTCGCCAGCTTCGCCACTCTTGCTGATGCTGGCGGATTCAATCGACTGACAGCCGGCAACAGAATTAAGAACATGGCTGTAGGCGCGGTATAGATTACTTTAGTGGATGTCCTCGTTCGAATTACGAGAGGAATTTTTGCAGTGCTGGATAGCTCGTCTCGGGATAGAAGCTTGGCCCTTGGAATCTGATGGGAAGCAGATTGATGGGGATCATAGAGCGAAAGCTTGTATTGCAACCCCCAACCAAAGACACAAATGGCTAATCCAAGGAACGCTTGAGTTCCTAAGGACTTGAAAAGCCGGCTTTTGCTGCAAAAATACACTCTCAATTGGCACCGAGGCGACAGTTTCTGAATGAGCCGCTTCGTGCAACTCAACGCAGCGGGGTACTGAGCCGCCCTCTACCCTTTGATACTACATCTGTGTAAATGTTAGCGCCATTATTCTTATCTTTCATAAGAGGAGCTAATCTCAAGCTTCAGCGGGCAACAAGCGAGTTTGGACCTAATGGGTTAGACTTTCTTCTGAGGCGCAAGATGAATCTCGGCATGTATCGGCGATCAGCATTCATAGCAATTCTCGTAACTGCTTTCGTTTCTAATTCTTTGCAGATCCGAGCGCAGTTTAACCCGATTCCATCGGCGAGCGCGCTTTCCATTCCCGCGGGCCAGTGGCTGAAACCTGAGGCTTTGATTCACCTGCAGCAGATCAAGGGCGCGGAAAGGCCCTTGGTTCTGCAAGTTGGCTCTCGCATGCTTTTTGCTCAGGCGCATATTCCCGGTTCGGAGTACGTAGGGCCTGGATCTAAACCAGAGGGGATCCAGAAGCTAGAGAATCGCGTGAACGCACTCTCGCGCAAGAAATTCATTGTGCTCTATTGTGGGTGCTGTCCCTTGAACCGCTGCCCGAACCTAGGACCTGCATTCGCAAAACTAGTTGAGATGGGCTTTACCAACGTGAAGGTACTCTATCTCGCCGATAACTTCGGCGCGGATTGGGCCGACAAGGGCTACCCGGTTGAACAAGGCTACTAACACATAGAAAGGCGGGGCAGCATGTCGGCAATTCCAAATGCGCTGTGGATTGCGCTGCGCAAGCTTCGCCGCTCATCCGCGACG